>CAZAJB010000046.1:0-18242 GCA_964485345.1 uncultured Clostridiaceae bacterium | reverse complement strand
ACAATTCATCCCGCCAGTTATAGAACTGGGGGTCTTCTTGTGGGTTTAGGAT
The DNA here is from genome assembly GCA_964485345.1 of uncultured Clostridiaceae bacterium. Taxonomy (GTDB): domain Bacteria; phylum Bacillota; class Limnochordia; order Darwinibacteriales; family Darwinibacteriaceae; genus UBA5420. The sequence continues at coordinate 18,190 of CAZAJB010000046.1, read as the reverse complement.
AAACTGAAGCAAAAAGATCACAGCCAAGATCGGCCTTGCTAAGGGCAAGATAATCAGGTAGTACGCCTGAAAGGGAGAGGCGCCATCGATCATAGCCGATTCTTCCAGAGAAGGGGAAATGGTATCAAAGTAACCTTTCATCAGCCAGGCATTAACCCCCATGGCCGCGCCTAGGTAAATGAGAATCAAACCGGCATGGGTATTGATTCCTAGCGAAGGGATCAGCTTTCCGATACTGAGAATCAAGAGGTAAATCGACACGGCCGCTAGCATCTGCGGAAACACCTGGACGAGCAAGGAAACGAATAACCCTTGTCGGCGCCCTTTAAAGCGAAACCTCGAAAATGCATAGGCTGCCAAGGAAGTCATGACAACCACGAGGGCCGATGTAATCAACCCGATCACTATGGAGTTCTTGATCCAAAGAGCAATTGGGTACTGCTCGCTTGTGAAGACTTCCCGCTAATTGACAAGACTCACATTACTAGGAATCAAGCTTTGTCCCACCAAGGTATTGGCAGGATTGAAAGAAGCTGAAATCACCCACAAGATAGGGAACAAAGCAAAGATAAGGAACACCAGCAGTACTGCATGACGCCACAGACCTCTGAAGAAAGAGTGTTTTCTATACATTCTTGCTCACATCCTCTAGGGCTCCAGTAAAGCGGAAGTTAAAGAACGTAATGGCCCCTGTAATCAGGAAGATAACGAGTGTGACAGCTGAAGCGAGCCCGTAGTCAATACCTCTACCGCTCTCAAACGCCAACCGATAGGTATAGGAGATCAAAATATCCGTATGGCCCGCAGGAGTCTGGGCCCCCACAATGGGCGGGCGTCCCCGCGTCAACAGATAAATCACGGAGAAGTTGTTGACGTTAAAGGAGAAGGACGATATCAGAAGTGGTCCAACACTCACCATGAGAAGTGGCAATGTAACATATCGAAACTGTTGCCAATCGGTAGCTCCATCCACAAGGGCCGCTTCATACATTTTTGCACCGATACTCTGCAGTGCCCCGAGGCAAATAATCATCATGTAGGGGAAACCCAACCACAGATTGAGGATGATTAAGGCTACCTTTGCCCAGAACGGATCTTGCAACCACGGTACAGAAGAGCCAATGGTGGCCTGCAGTACTTGGTTGATCACACCGAGTTCGGTGTTAAACAGGCCCCGCCAAATCAGCGCGGAGATGAAAGCGGGAATAGCATAGGGTAGGATCAAAAGTGAGCGGTACATCTTGCGAAATCGCAAGTAGGGATCATTGAGCAAAATGGCCAGGAATAAACCGACTACAAAGGTTGTAGCCACGCTCAGCAAGGCCCATTGAATGGTCCAGATAAAGACGCTGACAAAAGGGCCGGTGATTTGCGGGTTGCCAAAAAGTCTGCGGAAGTTGTCAAAGCCGATCACCTCCACGCTTCCTGCCTATTTTGTTAAATCCAGGCGTAAATGCTGCAATTTAACAATTCAGCGAGCGACCGTTTGCCAGCTAGCGACTTCGCCCTACGAACTTCTTTCCAGGCCCCAGGCAAATTATGATATACTGACAAAAACGCATCCGGGGAGGTTACTAGGTGGAAAAACTAAAGATCGCCGTCGGGGAACATGGATACGTCATGCTGAAAGACTGGATGGGTACCGATCTATCCCCTGTTAACGACGCTAAAGTAAGTTTCGACAGAGAGAGCAATGAAATGGGCGAGCGCGAAGAGAGACTCTTGACATACCTCGCTGATCATCAACACACATCGCCTTTTCGCCACTCGGTCTTAAAGTTCGAGGTCTACGCGCCACTCATGGTCGCTAGGCAATGGTGGAAACATGTGATCGGTAGTGAACATGGGGAAGGCTATGATCGCTTGACCGCCTGGAATGAGTCGAGCAGACGCTACATTACAGAAGAACCTACGTTTCTGATCCCCGACGCCGAGGCGTGGCGTTCTGTGCCCGACAACCGCAAGCAAGGCAGTGGGGATAACCTGCCAGCTGACATTGGTGGCAAGTACACCGAAGCGTTGCAGAAACATGTAGAAGAAGGCCTGAGACTTTATGAACAAGCTTTAGAGGACCAGGTTTGCCCAGAACAGGCCCGTTTGTTCTTACCCGCCTATGGTCTTTATGTGCGCTGGGTTTGGACAGGTAGTCTGCAGGCTGTCTCTCACTTTCTGAAGCTGCGTTTGGAGGAGGGAGCCCAAAAAGAAATCAGAGACTTTGCCGAGGCGGTAGAAGCATTAACGAAGGAAAAGTTCCCCATTGCACTACAGGCTCTACTCAAAGGGTGAGACAAAGCCGCCAACACCTAGGTTGTGAGCCTGGGAATTGGCGGCTTCTTAAGTCTAGTACTTGCCACCCCTACGTTGGTAATCGCCTTCGATTTTCTGCTTCCAGTTGTCTTGAACCCTACCCTTTTTGCGAAACTCAGCAACGCTTTCACTGATTACGGCGAAGTTGAGGGCAACACCTTCTGCGTCAGCATGAAAACTCTGGGCCCGGTCTGCACTAATTCCAAAGTGTCTTGCAGTCTCAATGGCATCAATATTAGCCCCGAGAAAAACAAACTCCCATGCATCCTGCTCCTTATGGTGCTCCACAAGGGCCTTAATCTTTGAGAGCGAGTATTCCCGGCTGCTGTTCTCCTCGCCGTCGGTGATGATCACAAACAGCACCCGCTCGGCCCGATAGTCCTCCACCGTCTTTGTCTGCACCTTTCGGATTTTGTTGATCGCCATGCCCATAGCGTCAAGGAGTGCTGTAGAGCCTCCTACCTGGTACTCCTTCTCTGTAATGGCAGTCACAGCTTTGATATCAATGCGATCATGAAGTAGCTCATGATCATGATCAAAAAGCACCGTCGTAACTACGCACTCACCATCCACCTTTTTCTGCTTGTCGAGCATGGAGTTATACCCGCCAAGGGTGTCGCTTTCCAGACCACTCATGGACCCACTCTTGTCCAAAATAAAGACGAGCTCCGTCAATCCCTGTTTCACCACAAAGACCTCCCTAAGTTATCGTACCTTAAGGATAGCACCAGGCTGTAGAGGAAAGGTCGCTCTGCAAGCGACAAATCACCAAATGCCGGGAAACAGGCGATAACGTACACGCTGCATATATTCCAAGTACCCACCCAGTTTCTCTTGCAGCATTCTGTCTTCAAGATACGTCCTGACAACGATGATGATGGCTATGAGCACAGCTGTCAGACAAACATAGGGTGTAGCAAACACCAAGGATATCCCTAGAGCAGAGACCAGCACCGCCAAGTAGGTAGGATGTCTCACAACACGATAAATCCCAGTACTGACCACCTTTTGGTCTCGATCCTCTTGGATCCGGGCCGTGGACTCCAAATGAGTGTTGACGACTAAGGCAGCCATGGCGAGTATGGCTGAAGCCACAAGACATACCATTCCTATCCAGAACAGAGACTGGCTTGGCACAGTGCCCTGCCACTCCAATCCTGCAATCAGGTGGATGACAAAAAAGTGCAAAATCCAATAGAACCCTAGAAGCCATTTGTCCCAGGTGGGCGAATCGGTTGCCACTTTCCCCCGCTGGCTGAGGGTTTGTTGATTAACCCTCAACATGATCCCAATCGATATGGCGGCCGCGGCCAAGCTTGTGCCAAAATAGACCCACACATGCCAAGTTAGGGGCGAGGTGACTCCTATCCAGAACAAGACCAGCCCCAACGCCCGCTGAATCATGACCCGCATTCCATAATTGATTGCACGTTTTTGCATCGTTAACCCAACCTCACAGAGGAAAATTCTCCAGAGTAACCAGAATATGAAACACGACAAACAGCATGGCTGCAATAGAGATGATGGAGACACGTTTTGCGATACCGGCCAAGAAAAAAGCGATCGGCGGCAAGACGACCATGGAATAAATCACCACATTACCCTGCATGCCGGCATAATACAGTATCCAACATACCCAGTAAAGCAAAATAGCTCCAAGAGCCAAGATGGTTGGTTTTCCCCTAGGAATCAGACGCTGATCATTTCCACCAACTAGAAACATGAGCATAATGACAATGGAGACTCCGAGAATATGTTCCCCATACTCTAAGAAAGGCTGCAGCGATGCATTCGCAGTAAGAATATTCGGTTCTGGCGGGAAGAGAGCCCAAACGATGTTGGGCAACAACTGCAAGAACGCCACTAAGAAACCGAACTTGGAAAACCCCATACGTACATTCTTCATGAATCCAACCTCCAACCCGTCTTAAGCGCCACCCAAAAGAGGCTGGTCGTAGCGGAATAGTACTTCGTTGATGTCCAGTACATCATATTTCCCATTGATAATAAAGTACTCCACAATCACATCAAAGACTTGGCTGCGGGACAAGGCAAAACCGGCCCTGCCTAAGAGATCATTCGTTTCGTCAAGGGAGAGTTCCAAACCAACTGCTAAAGCAAGAACCGTACGCTTACTAGGCACATAACCCTTGTTACATCGGATCTTTGAGAAGAGGCGACGATCTAGGTTGGCCTTCTTGTACACTTCCACATCATCTTTTTCTTTGGCATCAATCAAGCGCAGTAGAGTTGCGGAAAAGGGCTCGTCCAAATCCCCCACCAGAGTCTCTAAGGGACGCCGTGTCATCGTCTCGCTCACCGACGAGGAAAAAAGCATGGCCTCTTTCTCCACCGTTAGCAGATTCCTCATGCGGCGACGCTCTTGCACATCTTCTTCCACATAATTTTCATCTAGATAACTGGCAACCGCTCCAAGTAGTTCCTTGCTCACAGTAAAGGCCTCTGTATCAAAAACCGCAAGGTAGACATGGAGATCATGATCCTGGAGAAACTCTTGGATGGCACCCATGGCCACCTGGAGTGCTTCTTTTTTGGGATAGCCATAGACACCACTGGAGATTAGGGGAAAGGCAATACTCTCACAATTGTTCTCTACGGCCAGCTTGAGGCTCTCTAGATAACACGAACGCAGTTTTTCCCTTTCCTCACCTGCACCATCACGATAGACCGGTCCTGCGGTATGGATAACAAATTTAGCAGGCAAGTCAAACCCTGGGGTGATTACCGCTTCGCCTACCGCAATGGGGGCAAGGCCGCTGCAGGCCTCTTCGAGTTCCCTCGTTCCTGCGGCCGCGAAAACTGCACCGCAAACGCCGCCGCCTTTTTGCAGAGAAGTGTTGGCGGCATTTACAATGGCGTCCACAGCGATTTTGGTTATGTCTTGCCGTACAATGGTAAAGGGCATGCCGTCTCCTCCAGATGTCGGGCCTATAGAGCCCCGTCAGGTATCCCTACAGAATGAATCGGTTAGCGATCTTCTGCAAATCCTCGCCTAGGATTGAAAGCCCCTCGGCATTGCGGGCAATCTCGCCCATAGATGCCGCTTGCTCTTGGGAAGCCGCCGCCACCGACCCGCCCATGTCACTCATGTCAACGAGACTTGCCACGAACTGCTGAATCACTTCGGATACTGCATCAATTCGATCCCGAATCTCGCCAAAGGTGGTCTCGGTTCGACCCATCAGATCACTGCCGATTTTGATTTGCTCATCTGTTCCTTGCATGGAACGAGTTGACGATGCGGCATGCTGGACCAAGCCCTCAACCATGTGACTGATCTCATCCACCGAGCGGCGGGTCTGTTCAGCCAGGCTACGAACCTCATCCGCTACCACTGCAAATCCTCGGCCATACTCCCCTGCTCTAGCTGCCTCAATCGCGGCATTCAGAGCGAGCAAGTTGGTTTGCTCTGCCACTTCAGCGATGATCTTTAGTACTCCCTCCATGGTGGCAACTTGCGAAGAGAGGGTGCCCAGCGCTTGCTGGGATTGACCCGAAAGGTCCACAATTTGCCCCATGGCCAGCAGAGTCTCATGCATCTGATCATTTCCGCTAAGAGCCAGAGTTTCCACGACCTTGGCATCATCGGACATGATTACCGAACGATCTCTGGTCTGGGCGACACTCGATCCCAGCTCACTCATGGACGATGTTACTTCTTCAATGGCAGCTGAGTTTTCTTCCACAGCGGCGGCAATTTCTTGACTGTCGGTGGCCACACGGACTGAGATGTTCTGTAGTTGTGTGGTGACCTCAAAGAGCCCTTTCTGCATCTCATCGAGTGCACCCGCGATCACACCGATTTCATCGCGTCGTTTGAAGTACCGCTCAATGGGTTTTTTGTGCTCTGCCCGCAAATCTAGAGCAGCAATTTTTGCGATGAATCGAGTCAATATTTCAATCGGTTTCGTGATTTCTCCAGCCATCCACAGGATGGCTATGGTCAGAACGGCCGATGCTATAGACACCACGAGAACCAATCGCCACATTACAGCCAAGACACCGGCATACATCTCGTTCCGCAGCACAACCGCTCCGAATATCCACTTTTTGGCGATGCCATCAGGCCCTATGGGAACGTAGGTCTCATAGGTTTCGGTCTGCAGACGACTCGATTGAATCCAGCGACTCGTAACTAAGCCTTGTTGGGCATCCTGCCAAATCTTTTTGCCTTCTGCGGTGAGATACTCGGCACTCGTTTCTCCTTGGAGTGCCCTATCGGGATCATGGATGACAAGACCCGTGTCTGAGAAAAGCCGTCCAAAGCCGCTGTCATAAATCGTCAGGTTGCCCGTGATCTCCTGCATGGCTTCAATGGTAATATCAACACCTGCTACGCCAACTACCTGGCCAGCATGCCTAATGGGAACTGCAAGTGTGGTCATGAAAACCTTTCTACCATTCAACTCATACTCAAAGGGCTCAAGCAGCTGCGGCTCTCCGCTTTGGAAAGCTAGTTGGTAGTAGTCACCGTCTCCAAGTGCTTCATAATCTTCCAGGTACGTACGGGTAATGCCGTTTTCATCTCGATGCCAATACGGAATAAACCGCCCCGTCTGGTCGTGATCGCTCTGGGTCGCGTAAAATCCGTCTAGACTGTCATAAGCGTTCGATTCCATCCCGATCCAAACACCATAGATGTGCTCATCCTCCATGAACTGCTGGAGAAGATTGTCAAGCATTCGACGATTCGGCTCCCCTATCCCTAACTGGCTAACGACGACCTTCGATATGGAGTCCGCAACTCCGAGGGCATCCGATAGTGTTTGGCTAATCTCATCGGCATAGAGCTGTGTGAGGGATTGCGTCATTTCTAGGGCGCTTGTCGACTGGCTTTGGTAAAACTGGTAGATCGAATACGCCCCAATGGCGATAAACACCAGTATGACTGGAACTAGAACAAAAAGTAGAAATCTTGTGCGGAGGCTTTTCATTTTTACCACTCCCAACCGGTCTATACCCAAAGCTTCTTCAAGTGTAAGAATATTCCTTCCGCCAAAATGGTTCGCCTGGCCATACTTACCATCTAACCTCGGAGAGGGAGACAAGAGGCCGAGCCAGAAAGGATTGCTAAAGGAGAGATAAATGGGATGGTTATGAAAAAACTTCTTGTTGCTAGTCTCTTGCTGCTGAGTGCAATGGGTCTAGCCGGATGTATGCCGGAACAGAACTTGGCAAGCCTGGCAATCCAAATTCAGGGGCAGGGCATGGTAGAGCCTAGTAGTAGCAGAACATTCCCACAGGGGACCGTCGTGGACCTCGGGGCCGTGCCAGCTGCAGGCTGGCGATTTTCCCGATGGGAGGGCCCCGTGGCAGAACCATTCTACCCCGAGTCCACAATTTTGATGGACCAAAAGCAGACGATTACAGCCATCTTTATACCCGATAGTAAGCCACACATCCTGGAAGCCCCAGGGGGTTTGATTACCTGGAGAGCCGATGGGTCAAAGGTGGCCGAAAGAGCGGGGGGCGAAGCAGACATAGAATACATTATGCTCCATGCCATCAGCGATGCTGCAGCCAATCCTTCTCGGCCCTATGACATCAGCAGAGTAAGGACCATTTTCGATGAGCATGGGGTTGAAGCGCACTATGCTATTGATAGAGATGGAGCCAGCTATCAGTTTGTGGATGACGATCGCCTGGCACGCCATGCGGGAGTGGGAAACTGGAGCAATGATCCCAAGCTGGCTAACGCCATGAACAGCTATGCAATTGGCATTGAACTCCTCGGGATCGGGACAAGGGCGGAGATGAAAGAGGTCATTGGCTCCTTGGCAAATACACAGGTTAAGGCCAGTGATCGAGGATATACCCAGGCCCAGTACACCGCCCTCGGATCTTTAGTGCACCATCTCCAGAGCCGCTACAAAATCCCCAACGAGAACATCATCACCCACCAAGCCTATGATCCGGGACGCAAATGGGATCCAGGTGAACTATTTGACTGGACATTGATCGGCTTCTAACGAAAGAAACCCTCGCATAGCAAGGGTTTCTTTCTCTTGAGGTATGGGATATTTGCTAGAGAGCCTTATTTTAGGAAGGCGTCTAGCATCCAGATAGCTTTCTCATAGCCTGATAAACTTCCAATCATCAAGTCAACGCTCGCTTCATCATTGGTTTCTTGTGCCGCGGCAACTCCGGCACGCAATCCTGCCACCAATTTGCCGTAATCGGCCAGCAAACTCGTGGCGATCTCTTTTCCGGATATGGCCACATTGTCGGCTTCCTTAAGTTTCGCCTTCTGCAAATATGCCGCAAGAGACGCTGAGGGACGGTGGCCGATCATCAAGATGCGTTCTGCCACCGCATCGATCTCTTTTGCCACGCCATCATAGAGTTCCTCTAGTTTTTCATGCAAGGTGAAGAAACCTGGTCCTTCCACGAACCAGTGGTAGTTGTGGAGTTTAGCATATAGAACATGAAGATCCGCAAGATGTTGATCCAAATGCTCTGCTACCTTTTTTGTTGCTTCCTTTGACAAACCAATTCTGTTCATGACATGCCCTCCTTATAAGCCGATTATGCCCAGCGCGCTCCCTTAGCATTCAGCCTACGGGCGCACAAAAAAACGGAGGGGATTTCCCTCCGCTGCAACCTCCCTTTGACCCGCTTCGGATCTAGTAGATGCGGATCGCAACTTTTACCGGGGTGTAGTCTACCCCGTTGTGGTCGTACTCCACCACGTATAGATGATCTCCGGCTACGAAGCTCACGACTGCTGCCTGCACGGTGACAGATCCCGCTGCCAGACTATAGACCTCGTCGCCATCGGCACGCTGGATCGCAATCGACGTCAGAAGACCCTCTCCGCCCTCGATGGTCAGATCGATGTGATAAATGCCTGCTTGTTCCACTGTAAAGGGGAGCCGGTGCCCGCTACTATCTGATGGAACCTGCTCCGAAAAGGAGGTCTCAAAGATGGGAGTGCTCGATCCATTGGTGACGAGAAAAGTGCCACCCACCACGCAGAGTAAGGCCAAAAGAGTGGCAAAGATCCAGGCCTTCCGCGTGGCTGGTTTTTTCTGCCCGGCCCCCCTCCTCGCTAGAAGTCTGCTACCGAGTACAAAGAGAAATGGCACCATGGCTGCCATGATCAGGGCAAAGCCAATGGCGCTCAATGGAACATAAGAGAGCCCGGCGTCCGGTCCGCTCAAAAAGGCAAGGGATGTACTCACCGCGTTATTTAGGACATGGAGGAGAATCGGCAAGAGGAGATTCCCCGTCTCTACCATGATATAGGTAAGCACCCCGCCCAAAAGAGCGGTACCCACAAATCGATAAAGATCAAGATGAAAGAGGCCAAAAATCACGGCCATGGCTAAAATGGTCACCGACTTGGATTTACCTCGAAACGTGAACTGAATCAGCCCTCGATGTAAGACTTCTTCACAGATGCCAGGCATGACTGCCACCACCAAGAGTGCCAAGGGCTTAGGTACACTAGTGAAAAAATCAGTCAATGCTGTGTTCACCCCGCCCATTCCTGCGGGAAATAAGTAGTATAATGTCACTGACGTAACGTATACAGCCACATAACTGGCAAACCACAGAACGAGGACCCCGAGAATCTGTCTGAAGGATGGGACCTTTAGGGGAAACACCTCTCGAAACTCCCACCTAAAGATCCTCGCAAAAATGATGGCGATGACTAGCAGCATCAACTCTGTCAGGGCAAGACCCCACATTCCCCAAGCGTTTTGCATCGGTACCGCAAGCACGAAAAGAGCCGCGAGCGATATCAGAAAAACCAGGATTCCCCTTGACACCTTTGGCTCTGTTTTTCTCTGAAGCACCCCACCGACCTCCCTCATTCCTAATCTATGCATTTCTGTCCTTTTCTGCACAGTCTAAACGAATCCCTGCGTTTGATCGGGGAGTGGGGTTCAAGGACTTTGGGTAGATGGCGCCGAAGCACTAAGCTAAAGCATGAACCCTAGGACACCCGATGTTGCCTCACTGTTAAACCTATATTATAATGTAGCGGTAGCACCAGTAGGAAACATAGGGTATAACCCCCAAGTCAGGAGGATTCGATAGTGGCAACAATGGATGAGAACATGGTTAGAGGTGTGGACAGCGTCTTTGCCAAAGCGCATAACGAAGGACGCACGACCCTGTATGAATTCGAGATCTACGAAATCCTGAACAAGATCGGTATCGAGACCCCCAAGTACCTTTTCAGAAAGGATCCCGCCCAAGTGAGCGAAGACGACGTCCAGGGGTTCGGCGAACGTATTGTCTTAAAGATCGTGTCTCCTGATATCGCCCACAAACAGAAGCTCGGCGGAGTCAAGATCCTTAAGGCCTGGAATCGCCAAAGCCTAAGAACGACCATGGAAGACATGCAGACAGAGGTCCTCTCTCACTTTAGCAAGGATCAACAGCCTGCCATTGAAGGATTTTTGATCGCCGAGTTTGTGCCCTACAATCCCTCCCTCGGCAATGAAACCATGATCGGATGCCGGGAAGATGGTGAATTTGGTCCGGTTGTCCTGGTCAGCAAGGGGGGCGATGACGCCGAGTTTTTTGCCAAGCACTATGATCCGGCGAATATTCTGCTTCCACCTTTATCACCCGCCGAGGCCCTAGACTTTGTAGAGAATCTGAACATATCCCAGAAATTTCGGCAACAGGGAAACGAGGAGTACATCAACCTAATCGCCACCACCATCAGGGCGGTGGCGCAGTTAGCCCATTTCTACTCCAGCGCTTCCCAGAACAGACCAAAATATAGGCTTCTTTCCTTAGACATCAACCCACTTGTCATCACCGATGATGGCCGCCTGGTTGCCATCGACGGTTACGGTGAGTTCTTGGCTACGAAAAACGAAAAGAAGGAGCTACACCAAGCCAATGCAGAGCATCTGGAGATGTTTTTTCGACCCCAAAGTGTGGCGGTGATCGGGGTGTCAACAAATCTGGCGAAGCCCAATATGGCCAGGGAGATCGCTAAGCTCCTACACAAAGCAGGACAAGAAGACTTATATCTGGTCAATCCCCGAGGGGGAACGATGCAGATCAACGATGTAGAATATCCCCTGCATAAGGACTTTGAGGCTATTGGCAAGGTTATTGACCTCGTTGTCTATGTCTTACCCATCGCAAATACAGCGGAGTTTGTGAAGGATCTGAGTGGACGTGCGAAAGCTGTCATTGTCATCTCCGGACTGCCGGCCGACTTGGAGTATACGCAGTTTGTGGCAGAAATGGACCAAGTCAGACCCAAGGAGCTTCGGCTTATCGGTCCCAACTGTATGGGTGTTTTTTTTGCCCCAGGCGAAGATGGCATGGGAGTCAACACGCTCTTTATTGAAGAGGAAAAACTGGGACTCAAGTACTCCGAAACGAGCAACACTGCCCTGCTAACCCAAAGTGGTGCTCTAGCATTGACTTCCATCGACGCAGTGCAAGACAGCAAGATCTTTAAAGCCATCGTCAGCTTTGGCAACCAATATGATGTGAAAATTACGGACCTCTTGGCCCATTTCTCGGAGGACCCACAAATCGACTTCATTTCCCTCTATATCGAAGGACTATCGCCAGGTGAAGGGCGCGTCTTCTTCGAGCTAGCACGGAAGATTACCAAGCCGATCCTCGTTTACAAAACAGGTAAAACAGAGGCGGGAGCCAAGGCAGCCGCTTCACATACAGCGGCTATGAGTGGCAACTACGAGGTCTTCAAGGCCGCGGCCAAACAGGGCGGCGTGATCTTAGCGGAAAAGCTAGAAGAGTTTTACGATTTCCTCCGGATTTTCTCTTTGCTAGCAAAGAAGAAGCCGCAGGGCAAGCGAGTTGCAGCAGTTTTCAATGCCGGCTTCGAGTCAACGATTGCCGCTGACGAGCTTAAGCACCTTGAACCCGCTTCCCTAGACGCACAAACCCGTGTAAAATTACGCGAAACCGATGTGCACAGTCTGGTCGATCTTTCGACAGCACTCCTCGATGTAACCCCTATGGCAGATGATCAACTGTTTACGGACTATGTGGAGATCGTCCTGCAAGACCAAAACGTCGATTGCGTCTTGGTGAGCATTGTTCCCCATTCCAATGCCTTAAAAAGTGGGCCAGACAAGGCCCGAGATACTGATGGAATGGCCAGTCACTTAGTTGAACTCGGCAGAAAGTATCAAAAGCCATTGGTCGTTTCGGTCAACGGCGCCCGCTACTACGATGAGTTTGTCCGAGTGATGGAGGAGGGCGGATTACCTGTGTACAGAAATCCCAGGGCTGCCATTCAGGCGCTAGAGACCTTTCTAGCATATCACCTGGGACTGCAGTAAGTTACACGCCAGGGGGGAACCATTGCCCTAGCTCTAACGCTCGCTGTCAACATGTACAAACATGAAACGAGGAGGCAATGCACTAGTGACAAAAGCGGAACTCATCCATTATCTGAACGGAATTGGAGATAAGGTCAACGAGGTGAGCCTAGAGATCTGGAATCATCCGGAAGTTTCGGGGCAAGAAAGCAAGTCTGCTGACGTATTCCGGCAAGTACTTAGGGAGCACGGATTTACGATTAAAGAACTTGGCGAAGGCCTTGAACACGCCTTTTTTGCTGAATACGGGAACGGTTCGCCTGTCATGGCAGTGCTGGGAGAGTATGACGCTCTACCAGGGCTTTCTCAACGATTGGATACTAGGGCAAATCCCACCGTAAAGGGTGGACCAGGTCATGCTTGCGGGCATAACCTGCTAGGCGCAGGCGCCCTAGGAGGAGCACTTGCTATCAAGAAATACTTAGAAGAAACGGGCCGTGCTGGAACGGTTCGCTTCTATGGTTGCCCCGAAGAGGAGTCTCTCATCGGCAAAGTCAAGATGATCAAAGCTGGGGCCTTTGAAGGCTGCGATCTGGCCTTAAACTGGCATCCGATGAATATAAATGCGGCTCTTGAAACAGCCTTCTTGGCCGCCAACTCCATCAAGTTCAAGTTCCACGGCATCTCAGCCCATGCTGCGCTATCTCCCGAGTCGGGTCGCTCGGCTCTAGATGCGGTAGAGATCATGAATGTCGGTGCAAACTATTTGAGAGAGCACATCAGCGATGACGCCAGAGTTCATTACACAATTACATCCGGGGGCGGATCGCCAAACATCATTCCCGAAGAGGCCGAGTCTTGGTACTATGTTCGGGCACCCCATCGACATGACGTGGGCAGCATAACAGCGAGGCTCTTGAAAATCGCCGAGGGTGCTGCACTCATGACAGAGACAAGGGTGGAGCATACGATCTTGGGAGGATGCTACCATCTCCTCCCCAACAAGGTACTCTGCGATCTGACCTACAAGAATCTGACTGAAATGATGCCACCGACCTATGGTGCCGAAGAGTTGGAGTTCGCCCGGGCAATCCAAGAATCCCTCGATCCCGCCATGCTCGCCGGGGAAATTAGGAAGTTCATGCCAGACCAAGACGACATGCCTTACATCCACCAAGGCGTCTTAGACCAAGAGCAGGCGAAGTCCGTCGTATTCTCTGGGTCTTCGGATAGCGGCGATGTATCCTGGATCATGCCCACGAACCTCTTTTTGGCAGCGGCTTGGCCTTTAGGAGTTCCCGCCCACTCCTGGCAAGCGACTTCAGCCTCGGGTTCCTCCCTCGGGACAAAGGCCGTACACTATGCGTCCCGCGTTTTTGCTGGAATCATGTATGATCTACTAAACGACGCTTCCTTAGTTGAAGCGGCGCAGGATGAGTTTGGGGAAAGAACCAAGAACGACAAGTACGTCTGCCCCTTACCTAGTTCATCTTGACCTTATAAAGGAGCACCGGCATCTGCCGGTGCTCCTCTTATTTGATCAACTTTGACATCATTTTGAACTCTGGCGTGCCGGACACCTTCAACAAATCAAAAACCACCGTCTCCGTGTTTGTGATCACTGCTCCCATTGCTTGCATCAGATCCAAGCCGTTTAGGTAGTTACTCTTGGTTCTAGAAGCGATTGCGTCCTTCACTACAAATACCTGGTAACCATCGTTGATTAAATCCCTTACAGTTTGGAAGACGCAGACATGCGTTTCCATCCCAGTCACCACGACCTTCTTCTTAGCGAGCTTCTGAAGTGCGGCCTTAACCTGATCCGTATAGGCTGTAAAGCTGTTCTTGCTGAAGATATTCTCCTCATCCATCAAGCTAAGTAATTCGAGGACCGTTCTGCCGAGCCCCTTGGGGTATTGCTCTGTCGCTATGACCGGAACATTCATTTCTCTTGCTGCTGTGATTAAGATCTTTGCGTTCCTGATAACTTGATCCTTATACTTCATGACGGGTACGAGCTTGTCTTGAATATCGATTTCAAGTAAAACCGTGTTCTCTCTGTCTAATGTAAACTCTTCCAAAGGATCACCTCCTCAGCTCAAAACATGGCGCAAGGCTCCAATGAACGCTTTGTTTTCCTCCATGGTTCCAATGCTTACTCTCAGCCAGGTCTTGTAGTTCTCTCCCGCGATGGGCCGGATGATAACCCCCTGCCTTAACAGATCGTTGAAGACGGTAACGGCATCTTTGCCAGCATTAAAAGCAATGTGATTCGCCTCGGTTCTTACATATTCGATTCCCATCGTTTCAAACTCTTCATAGAGATAGTTCTTGCCCGCATGATTGTTTTCTATAATCTTAACCAAGAACTCGTCATCATCGAGGGCAGCCATGGCCGCAGCCTGGGTAATGAGGGTAACATTAAACGGATTTCTGATCCGGTTAATCAAGCCTAGTAAGGTAGCATCTCCTATGGTAAAGCCTATCCGCAGGCCTGCAATTCCATACGCCTTCGATAACGTCTTCATGACCAACATATTCTTGTACTTCTGCAAGAAGTCCAGGCTGTCCTTGGGATAGTCCGGATGGGTAGCAAACTCATAGTAAGCCTCATCATAGACCACCAAAGTTTCAGGGGAGATGAACTCCATGACATCCCTAAGTTCGTCTCGAGTAATAAATGAACCGGTGGGATTATTGGGGTTACAGAGCCAAACTAGCCTTGTTTCTGGCGTAATGACCTGTTTGAAACCTTCCAAGTCAAATGCCATGTTCTTCATAGGGACAATCTGCAGGTTTGCACCCATCATCTTGGATGTGGAAAAGTACCTTGGGAAGGTCACTTCAGCCATCACAACTTCACTGCCAGGGTCAATAAATGTCTTAGCGATCAGATCCACCATCTCATCCGATCCGCACGTGGGTAAAACCATACTAGGCGTTACGCCATACTTCGCAGCAATTTTCGCCTTCAACAAGGTTGCGTTGCCATCGGGATACAAATTGACCTCGTCGAGTGCCTTCATGACCGCTTCGCGCACAGAGCTTGAAAAACCAAAGGGGTTTTCGTTGGATGCAAGCTTGATCACATGGTCGAGCCCGAGCTCCCTTTTCACATCATCAATGGGCTTACCGGGCACATAGGGCGAGATGGTGTCAAGTTCTTTTCGGTATCGCACTGCCATCGATCATTCCTCCTCCTTGTGTTTTTATCGCAAAGGGCCTAGCCAAAAAGCTACGCCCAAAGATTCTGCTGCCTAAAGACCAAAAACGACGAGCCCCACCAGGGCTGCAGCTATAATGGTCTTGATGGGATCCGCCTTAAGCTTGCGCACTGCCACAAAGACGGCACCAGCAATGATGATGCTCCGCAGGTCGATGGGGAAGCCATCCTTTTGCGACAAGAGAGGATCATAAAGAAAGGCGGTTCTAGCGATGTAGATGGCGGCTGCTCCGATTAATCCAGCCACAGCAGGTTTGACTCCTGCAAAGATCGACTTCAGCACCGGATGGTCTTGGTGCACTTCCCAAAAGTTTGATAAGGGAATAATGATGAGAAGCGATGGCAAGGCTAGGGACGCCGTTGCCAGCACTGCACCTAGGACACCTGCTGTGCGAAAGCCAGCAAAGGTAGCGGTGTTTACCGCAATCGCCCCCGGCGTCATCTCCGCGATGGCGATAATATCAATGAACTCGCCCGCAGTAATCCAGCCATACTTAGCAATTTCCTGTTGCATGACGGGTAGCATGGCATAGCCGCCGCCAATGGTGAAAAGGCCAATCTTGAAGAAGCCCCAAAAGATCTCCAAAAATGTCATAAGCATTATTCTACCGCCCTCCCCTTAGCACCAAAGTAGTACACGAGTAAACCAGAGAGGGCGCCTCCTAGAATAATGGCGATGGCATGAATCTCCGTAAAAGCGCTGAGCAGGAAGGCTGCCAGGGCAATGATGTAACCTGGTTTATCCTTGAGACTAGCTAGGGCAATCCTGACCGCCGCAGCAGCAACGAGACCTACTACAGCTGCCCTTATTCCACTAAAGGCCTGCAAGACATAGATACTGTTCATGATATAGTCGAAGTACGAGGCAATGGCCATAATCACGATTAAAGAGGGCGTGATGACTCCAGTTGCAGCCACCACAGCTCCTTTAACTCCTGCTAAACGGTTCCCTAGAATAATCGATGTGTTAACTGCAATGACCCCGGGTACCGATTGGGCCAAAGCATAGATGGACAGGATTTCCTCTTTATCTGTCCAGTTCTTCCGGTCGATCACTTCTCGCTCGATCAAGGGTAACATGGCGTAGCCACCGCCAAATGTAAAGAGCCCGATCTTGAACCAGGCGGCAAACAATTCTCCTAGCGTTGCTGTGGTTTGTTTTTGCTCCTTCTCTTTTTGCATCAAATCGTCTCCTCTTTCTAACCCTTGGTGGCTGAGGTTAAGCCCTCTTTACTGACAAAGTACTTTGATAGAGTCAGGAAAAGGGTAATCATAGGAATACTGGCCATGACGGCAACAGCCATCATGATGCCTTCATCACTATGGGTTTCCGCCATAAACTTCGTAATATACAAGGGAATCGTCTTCATTTCATCACTCTGGACCACCAAGAGAGGCCACAAGAGGCTATCCCACTGCGAGCGGAAAGCTAGGATGGCTAAAGTAGCCACAGCAGGGCCTGAACTCGGCAGAACGATGGTGCTGAAGATCCTTGGTTCACTAGCTCCATCGATTCTAGCGGCATCCAGAATCTCATCAGGAAAGGTGATCAAGTACTGACGCATCAAGAAAACACCGAAAGCATTGGCCAAGAATGGCAGGATCAAACCGGTGTAAGTATCCTGCAAACCCATGCGCATGGCAACCATGTACAAGGGAATCATGATGGCCTCGAAAGGGATCATCATTGTTGCCATGATGAGCATAAAGACCAAATTTCTTCCCTTAAACTTGAATTTGGCCAAGCCGTATCCTGCCAGGGAGGAAAATACGACAGTGAAAAGGGCAACAGTACCAGAAACAATCAGCGAATTCAGGACGTTCCGTATGAAAATGAAATCCCCTTCTGGTCCTCTGAGAGCATTCCAGAAGTTCGGCCAGTGAAAACCATCAGGAATCCATGGGTAAGGCATACGCAAAATATCCCTAGCTGGCATGGCTGAGGAAGTAAACATGAAGATCAGGGGAATAACGATCAAAAGGCAAGCTGCGATTAGCAGGACCCACATCAGTACATCAAATGTCTTTTCGAGAGACCATGATTTCGTCTTCTTTGCGTTCATATTAACCCTCCTACTCATAGTGCGTCACTGTTACATATGGGAGACTTCCTCGGTACGGGAAACCTTAAGTTGTAACCAAGTGAACGCAAACATCACAATGAACAGTAAGATACTCATGGCCGTGGCTCGTCCAATGCGATAGTCTTTAATCGCGGTATTGTAGATATTCAGAGTAATCACATTGATCGGCCTTGTTGGTGCCCCTGCAGTACTAAACAGATATTGGGTACTGAAGGTCTTCAGGCACTGGATCATGGTCATAATCGAGACTAGCATCGTGGTTGGCTTGAGGAGCGGAAGTGTCACATACC
>CAZAJB010000045.1:0-18474 GCA_964485345.1 uncultured Clostridiaceae bacterium | reverse complement strand
AAACCACGCGGTCCCGCCACTGTATCCAAGGAGCAACTCATAGAGTCCACTCACATTTTGTGGGGAAGGAATGAGCTTGCGTTGAATTGGGAGCCAGGAGACCTGCCTAGATCGAAGACTTAGAACCATCTTGCGCGGAACGGGAGGTGCTTTTTCGTTATTTGTTCCCTAGAGGCGCTGCGCTTTGTTCAGTGTCCTAGGGTATTATTTTTTAAGGAGCGAAACAGGATGAAACGAAACATGATCTTGATTCTAATACTGTTATTTGTCTTAAGCATAGGCGTGGCCCAGGCTGCGCCGGAGCGTATCGTCTCTTTAGCACCGAGTGTCACAGAGAACCTCTTTGCCCTTGGAGTGGGGGATCGAGTCGTTGGGGTAACAAGTTGGTGCGACTATCCAGAGGCAGCTCGCTCAAGAACAGTCATTGGCGATGCCATGAACCTCAATATCGAACTGCTCTTGAGTCTAGAACCCGATCTCATTGTGGGGGATTCTACGCTAGTGCAGAGTCACTTGGAGAGTCTTGAGGCCTTCGGCATTCCAACCTTCGTGATTGGCCCTAGCACCATAAGTGAAGTGCAGGCATCGCTGATTGACTTAGGTGAAGCGGTAGGCGCCAGGGAAAAAGGGGAGGAGTTGGCCCGCGCCATGCAGGTTCGCCAAGAGGAGCTAGTGCTACGTGCCCAGCGTCCCGCGAAAATCCGCGTTTTCCTGGAAATCTGGAACGAACCTCTGATGACTGTTGGTCCTGGTAGTTTTATGCATGAGCTTATTGTACTCGCAGGCGGCGAGAACATTGCTGGTGATTCGCCCACAGCTTGGCCAGTTTTCAGTGAAGAACTCGTCATTGCGCGAGATCCAGAACTCGTAATCTTAACGAGTTTCAACTTGGAAGAAGCTTTAAGTCGCTCGGCTTGGCAGGTGATGACAGCGATGAAAAATGGTGATGTCGTCGAGGTCAATCCAGATCTTTACTCTCGGACCACTCCTCGTCTTTTGGACGCGCTGGCTGAGTTGATCGAAATCATGGATTCGGTTGGCATACAGTGAAACTGCGTAAGGTAGCGCTTATCGTAATACTAATACTGGCTGTAGTCTTGGTGGCTACAGCCTTAGGATCGGTGCACATTCCCCTGAGGGATGTTCTGGGTATCTTGGCCTCGAGAATACCCGGGCTGAGAGGGTTGGTAAACGCGGATTGGTCACAGGCCCGGGAGGTTATTGTGCTGCGCGTCAGATTACCGCGGGTACTCTTGGCCTTGGTGATTGGTGGGGGGCTAAGCGTCTCTGGGGTCCTCTTCCAGGGCAGCCTCCGCAATCCCCTGGCAGATCCCTATATCATTGGGGTTTCATCAGGGGCCTCTCTGGGAGCCACCGCCGGACTTCTCTTCTTCATCCCACAAGGTTTAGTGGGTTTTGGCGCCTTGCCTCTTTTTGCTTTCGCAGGGGCTATGTTAGCGACTTGGATCGTGAGTCGTCTTGGACGACAGAGGGGACGCTTAGAACCCACAACGCTGATTTTAGCTGGCGTGGCCGTAAGCGCGGTTCTAACGGCCATGGTTTCCCTCTTGATGGTACTACGCATCCAAAACCTCCAGGATGTCTATGTCTGGCTGATGGGTAGCCTCTCCGGCCGGGGCTGGCAGCATCTGGCAGTCGCCACTCCCTATGTCGTTGTTGGCGTTGTCTTGGCCCTTTGGCTGGCTAAGGACCTCAATGTCTACTTGCTCGGTGAAGAGGCAGCCCATAGCCTAGGGATTGACGTTCAGCGCTTACAGCGTCTTGTCTTGATCATCGGTTCCCTCGTTGCGGCTGCCTGCGTTGCTGTTTCGGGGGTAATTGGCTTTGTCGGCCTCATGGTTCCCCATGCCCTACGACTCCTTGTTGGGGCCGAACATCGCCGCCTCATTTTCCATTCATTGTGGGTTGGTGGCATCTTCTTACTGGTAGCGGACACATTAGCACGTACAGTACTGTCTCCTACCGAACTTCCTGTGGGCATTATTACCGCCTGTGTTGGCGGCCCCTTTTTCATTTACCTTATGAAGAGAGGTTCTGGTTACCATGGTCGATAAGATGCGTTTAGCAGGCGTCACCTACTCCTATGCGAGTGGCAAACCTGTCCTGGAAAGCTTAGATCTACGCCTGCAGCCTTCGCTCTTCTATGGTGTGGTGGGACCTAATGGGGCGGGAAAGTCCACCTTGCTCAAGCTCTTGGATGCTTACTTGAAGCCACAGGAGGGTACCGTTTTTCTCAACGAGAGACCCTTAGACTCCTACAGCCTACCGTACTTGGCCAGGGAAATAGCTATGATTCCCCAGCATTCGCACTACTTCCCCTTTACGGTACAAGAAATGGTCTTGCTGGGGAGAACTCCGTTTTATACTCGCCTAGGCAGACCGAGCGAGGCAGACGTGGAGATAGCCAAAGAGGCCATGGAGGTCACAGGGACTGGGCACTTAGCGAGTCGCCTGGTCAGTGATTTAAGTGGAGGAGAACGGCAACGCGTGACCCTAGCCCGGGCATTTGCCCAGCGCACCGAAGTTCTCTTATTGGATGAACCTACAACGCACTTGGATTTGGAATACCAGATTAGCACTTGCCGTATGTTAAAGAACAGAACGGAAGAGGGCGTGACCATAATAGCTGTACTGCATGATCTAAACCTGGTAGCGAGTTTTTGTGATTATGTTTTCGTTTTAGATAAAGGGAATCTGGTCACGGAAGGATGTCCGACGAATGTCTTCACACCTGATCTCATCGAGGATGTCTTTCATGTCGCCGTTCCCAGACTCAACCATCCTGTAACCGGTCGACCTGTCATCGTTCCATAAATCGTATCTTCCCCGGTTATACTAAGGGCAAAGTATGGCAGAGGGGGAGAGTCCATGAAATGGCGCCTAAGTCTAGGAATAACCGTATTGCTGCTGGCTGTCTTCATGATCTGGTCTATATTGAGCCCAGCGGAAGCACCTCTTAGTGAAACGCCAGTCGAATCACAGGAACCTGCGGGCAATTGGGAAGAACCGATTGTGCAGGCGGTGTCGAAAGCGGGTCCTGCTACCGTGAGAATTGATACAACTCGTGAGATCCTTGTGGATCAGTTCTTTTTTCAGCAGCTGCAGGAACAGAGAGGGATAGGTTCAGGTGTGATCTATCGCGCTGATGGATATATCCTGACAAACCACCATGTAGTGGCAGAAACCGAAGATATCGTAATCGAACTAGCTGACGGGAGGCGTTTGCGCGGAACGGTCGTTGGCGGTGATGCCCTGACTGATCTGGCTGTTGTGAAGGTGGAGGCGGAAGAACTGCCAGTGGCAAGCTTCGCGGACTCCAACGAGTTACGCGTTGGTCAGCTGGCTATTGCTATCGGCAATCCCTTAGGCCAGTCGAACACCGTCACAACGGGAGTGGTCAGTGCCCTGAATCGCGATTTATTGGTGGACCCGCGGGAGAATCGCTACTTGGAAGGCATGATCCAAACGGATGCAGCCATTAATCCTGGTAATTCTGGTGGACCCCTGATTAATCAAGGTGGCGAAGTGATAGGTGTAACCACCGCCATCATTGCGCAGGCTGAGGGAATCGGTTTTGCTATCCCATCTACGACGGCGAAGACGATTGGAGATCAGATCATATCGCATGGGCGGCCCCTGCGTTTAGGAGTTTTGGGCGGATCGTTAACCCCCGCCCTAGTCAAGAGCCTGCGCGAAGATGCCGGTCTTGAACTAGCAGTTGAACGCGGTGCTTTCTTGACTAGAGTATTGCCTGGTACTCCTGCAGCAGCTGCTAATTTGGCCCAGGGTGATGTTGTGACGGCCGTTGACGGACAAGAAATCGCCGGCATGCGTGAACTCCAAGATGCCGTGCAGAAGGCCGGTTTTGGAGGCAGCCTTGTCCTCACCTACTATCGCGGAGCGGAAAAGCAAGAGGCCACCGTTCAGTTATAATACACCTAAGACGATCCGGCCAGGGGGCTAGCACCCGCCTCTGGTCTTCTTCTTTTGTTTCGAGGGCGATTGTGCTATGATATAGATGAATACACATTTTTCCAAGGGAGGAAAAGCATGTATGTAGTGTGTACAGACCATCTTGAAGAAGCCATCGATGAATTCGTAGACATCTACGAAATACCGCCTGATCTCTATGAACTGGACAGTGTATCGTTCACCGATTGGAGTGCGCCCTCTCATTGTACGTTTTGTCAGAAACCCCCGGTATACTTAGTTGTTTGATCACACAGAGGGGGCGGTACCGTGAATGTTCAGGTTGTGGCTGTAGGGAAGATTAGAGATAAATACGTGGACCTAGGGCTCAAGGAGTACAGCAAGAGGATGGGCCGTTATGGTCGCTTTCAGATTGTAGAGGTCAAAGAGGAGAGCTTCAATGAGCCTCTGAGCGACAAGGATATAGAGCAGATCCTCTATCGTGAAGGGGAACGTATTTTGGACTCCATTAAGCCTCGCTCTTTCGTTATTGCCCTGGATCGGCTTGGTGAATCGTGGAGTTCCCAAGATTTAGCAGCTGAGTTTCAGCGTCTAGCAGTCAGCGGTACAAGTCAACTCGTGTTCGTGATTGGCGGTTCTTGGGGACTTGCTCAAAGGGTGACTTCCCGTGCTGACATGACGCTATCCTTTTCAGCGTTTACCTTCCCCCATCAGCTCATGCGCCTCATCTTGCTAGAACAGATCTACAGAGCCTTCACTATTGTGGCTGGAGAACGGTATCACAAATAGGAGAGGAGGAAGAATGATGCGTTGGAATAAAATCTCCGATGCGGTGATTAGGCGTCTGCCTTTGTACTTACGAGTCTTGGATGACTTAGCCCAAGAGTCTGAAACGGAGTCCATCTCTTCCCAGGAACTTGGTGTCCGGGCGGGAGTTGGACCAGCCTTAGTTCGCAAAGACCTGGCATGGTTTGGTGAGTTTGGCAAACAAGGGGTAGGGTATGAAATCGGGTTTCTGCGGGACGAGTTGCGCAAGATTCTCAACCTCGATACGAATCTTCCCGTAGCGCTAGTTGGCGTGGGAAGTCTTGGGTCGGCCCTCACTCGCTACCATTTGAAACGCTTTGCGGAAGATGCCAGTTTTAACCTTGAGCTTGTGGCCCTTTTTGATAGCGATCCGGCTAAAATAGGGGATTCTGTGGAAGGAATTCCTGTTTATGGTTTAGAAGATATCCCGAGTCAGATCAAGGAGAAGGGACTCAAGATCGTGATCATTACAGTCCCGGCCCAGAATGCCCAGGAAGTGGTAAATCTATTTGTCGAGGCGGGAATTCAGGGCATTCTTAACTTTGCACCGATCAAGCTTAGAGCGCCTGATCAGATTCATGTAGTTGATACTGACGTATCTCTAGAGCTACAACGTTTGGCTTACTATGTACCAAAGGTAACAACGAACTGATAGTGAAGGAGGAGACGCATTGTCGGAGCAGATTGACCTTCTAGTAGTTGGTGGAGGACCAGCTGGTTACTCCGCTGCCATTCGAGCTCGCCACTTGGGCAAGAGTGTAGTCGTAATAGAAAAATCGAGTATAGGAGGAACCTGCCTCAACCGGGGCTGTATTCCCACAAAAGCTCTGCTCGAAAGCGCCCATTTCTATGGAAGTCTTGCCTCGGCCAAGACCCACGGGGTAAGCTTGGATGTCCAAGATCTAGACTATGGCCAAGTAGTACAAACTAAAGATCAGGTAGTCCGGCGTATGGTGGAGGGGCTGAAGTTTCTGCTAGAGAAAAAGGAGATCCGCATTATCGATGGTGAGGCCCGTTTTCTATCATCCACCGAGATTCAGGTTGGGGATGAGACCTTTAGGCCAGATCATATTCTCGTAGCTACGGGGACTGTTCCCTTTGTGCTACCTAATCTAGCCATTGATGGCGAGCGCGTTGTAGATAGCGATCAACTCCTGGATCGAGCGTCCCTGCCCAAGTCTTTGGTGATTGTGGGCGGAGGAGTCATTGGTTGCGAGTTTGCGACGATCTTCGCATCTTATGGCGTCCAGGTCACCATCGTTGAGTTGATGCCACAGATCTTGCCTCCTGAGGATGCAGAAATCAGTCAAACACTGACTCGAGAGTTTAAGAAGCGCAAGATCAAAGTCCTGACGGGGGCTAAGGTCGAGAAACTGCGCCATGAATCTGACCATGTAGTCGTGGAAGTGGAGCAGAAGGGCAAGGCGGTGGAGATTGAAACGGAGCTCGTGCTGGTATCCGTGGGCCGCAAGCCGGTGCTGCCTGAAGGTTTCCCCGCAGAGGTAGATCCTAGGGGCTATATTCCGGTGAATGGGCAATTCCAGACTTCGGTGCCTCATATCTATGCTGCCGGTGACGTTATTGGTGGCATTCAACTGGCCCATTTAGCCTTTGAAGAAGGCTGGTCGGCGGTGAATAACATGGCTGGAAAGCCTGCCAGGAACGAGTGGTTTGTACCAGGCTGTGTGTACACTACGCCCGAAATCGCTTCGGTTGGTTTAACGGAGGCAAAGGCGAAGGAGCAGTTTGGCGAGGTAGTCACTGCTAAGTATTCATTGAAGGGTAATGCTAGAGCGGCTATTGCCGGTGACGACTCCGGTTTTGTGAAATTCGTGGCCTCGGCCGATGGCGTTGTACTGGGCGTGCATATTATCGGGCCCCAGGCTACAGAGTTGATATCCGGTGCAGTCTTAGGTTTGGAACAAGGAATGACGTTACAACAATGGGCAGAGGTAGTTTATCCGCATCCTACCGTTTCAGAATCCATTAAGGAAGCGGTGCTCAGCGGATTAGGAATAGGCCTACACTCACTGTAGGTACATAAGAGACAGGGGGATTAGATACATGCTTAGTGACATTCAAATTGCACAGCAGGCCAAACTGCGTCCCGTAGCAGAGATTGCAGAGCAAATCGGGTTGAAGCCAGATGAGGTCGAATTGTATGGGAACTACAAGGCAAAAGTAGACACCAAGGTCTACGACAGACTTCAGGATCGCCCGGACGGCAAACTCATCTACACAACGGCAATCACAGCCACTCCAGCAGGAGAAGGTAAGACTGTAACAACCATTGGTTTGACCCAGGCCCTAGGCCATTTAGGGAAGAATGTTATTGCTTGCGTGCGCGAACCATCCTTAGGTCCTACCTTTGGAGTCAAGGGAGGCGCCGCTGGTGGAGGATATGCGCAAGTTGTCCCCATGGAGGATATTAACCTTCATTTTACCGGCGACATTCATGCCGTGACTACCGCACACAATCTCCTGGCAGCTCTTTTGGACAATCATATTGCCCAAGGAAATGAGTTGGGCATTGACCCTAAACGTATTGTATTCCGGCGAGTTATGGACATGAATGACAGGCAATTACGCAATATTGTCATAGGCCTTGGTGGTCTTGGTGATGGATATGTACGGGAGGCAGGCTTTGATATCTCTGTTGCCTCAGAAATTATGGCCATTTTGTGCTTGGCCACCGATCTTCAAGACCTCAAAGAGAGGGTAGGGCGTATTCTTGTGGGATACACCTACGATCGCAAGCCTATATATGCCAAAGATATCAAGGCCCAAGGAGCAATGGCAGTGATTATGAAAGACGCCATTAAACCGAACTTGGTCCAGACTCTCGAAGGGCAACCTGCTTTCGTCCACGGCGGACCTTTCGCCAATATTGCCCATGGTAATAACAGTATTATTGCCACTCGCATGGCCCTGAAGTTGGCCGATTATGTTGTGACAGAGGGCGGATTTGCGGCTGACTTAGGCGCAGAGAAGTTCTTTGACATTGTCCACGGGTACTCCGGCTTAACGCCTGATGTGGCAGTAATTGTGGTTTCTGTACGTGCTTTGAATATGCACGGCGGTGTGTCGAAAGATGAAGTCAAACTGACGAATCTGCCTGCCCTTGAGAAGGGTCTAGTGAATCTCGACAAGCATGTAGAGAACATTAAGAAATTTGGTCTACCCATCGTGGTTGCCATTAACCAGTTCCCCACAGATGCGCCAGAAGAGTTGGAGTTGGTGCAACGTCATTGCGACAAGCTCGGTGTCAAATGGGCTGTATCAAAAGTTGTAGTTGACGGTGGACTTGGTGGAGCAGAGTTCGCCCAGGCTGTCTTGGATGTCTTGGAGACAGAAGAAGCAAACTTTAAACCAATCTATGACTGGAAAGAGCCTATCAAAGCCAAACTAGAAACGTTGGCTAAAGAAATCTACGGAGCAGATGGTGTCACATTCTCACCTAAGGCTGAACGGTCCATTCGTGATTTGACCCGTCTTGGTTACGGCGAGCTGCCAGTCTGTGTCGCAAAAACGCAGCACTCCATTTCCGACGATCCCAAACTGAAGGGTGCTCCTAAAGGCTGGACATTGACGATCACTGATGTCAGACCATCCCTTGGTGCAGGGTTCCTCGTTTGCTTAGCAGGCGATATCATGACCATGCCAGGACTTCCTTCCACGCCCGCAGCAGAATACGTGGACATCGACGCTGAAGGCAACATCTCTGGATTGTTCTAAAAAAACGGTCTAAGTGCGAGCAAAAGCTAGTTGTCTATTCTCAGGACTAATGGTATACTTACTGAGAATGGTTAGTGCAAGCAGCGAGTGCACGACCGATTTTTTCCCCTGTAGGAACTCCTACGGGGGAGTTTCTTTAGTTAGGGAGGAATAGCAATGAGCGTTGTTTCACAGCAGAAGGAGCAGTTACGCTCTGCGATTCAGGCAGCCATCGAGGCCGCGCAGGCGGGCGGAGAGTTAGAGCTTGCTAGCGTGCCTGAAATAGGTTTAGAGGCGCCGCGGGATACTGGCCACGGAGACTTTGCTTCGAATATTGCCCTGGTTACGGCCAAGGTGGCCAAGAAGTCACCGCGGGAGGTAGCGCAGATTATTGCGAAGAACCTGCCGCCGGGGGGTTTTATCCGTGACGTTGAGGTGGCAGGTCCTGGCTTTATCAACTTCTTTTTAAGTCATGATTGGCTCTTTGATACCATTCGGTCCATTGAAGAGCAGGGGCAGGCCTATGGAGACTCCAGGCACGGTGTTGGGGAAAGGATCCTCTTAGAGTTCGTTAGTGCCAACCCTGTGGGCCCCATGAACGTGGTAAACGCACGAGCTGCTGCAGTGGGCGATACCCTTGCTCGCCTCTTTCGGGCGGCAGGTTACACTGTGGGTACGGAGTTCTATGTTAACGACGCCGGCAACCAGGCAGATGTCTTTGCAAGATCGCTTGAAGCCCGCTATCAACAACTGAGAGACCCAGACTATGCCTTTCCTGAGGATGGTTACCCTGCTTCGTATGTCAACGATTTGGCCGCTATCCTGGATCAGGAGCATCCCGAACTGAGCCAGATGGCACTCGGGGAACGCTTGGCCTTCTGCAAACGCTGGGGAACAGACCAAATGGTAGAGGCCCAAAAGGCAGATCTGAAACGGTACGGCGTGGAATTTGATCTCTGGTTTCGGGAGCGGGATTTACACGCCGAAGACGCCCTCGAAGAGTCCATTGCTTTCCTTGAAGAGCGAGGATTGTTGTTTGAAGCAGAAAACGCTCGCTGGTTTCGGTCCACGAAGTTTGGTGACGACAAGGACCGTGTTATTGTAAAGAGCGACGGTGCTTACACCTACGTGACTGCAGACATTGCCTACCATCATGATAAACTCAAACGGGGCTATACGAAGCTTATTGATATTTGGGGACCTGATCACCATGGATACATTGGGCGTATGAAAGCGGCGATTCAAGCTCTAGGGTATAGCGAAGACACTCTTGAGGTCCTAATTCTGCAGTATGTGGCCTTACTTCGCAATGGGCAGCAGGTCAAAATGTCCAAGCGGGCCGGCGAGTTCATCACCATGCAAGATTTAGTGGATGAAGTAGGCAAAGATGCAGCACGCTTTTTCTTCTTAAATCGTAGTCCAGAAAGTCATTTGGACTTTGATTTGGATTTGGCAGTCGAACAGTCCAATGAGAATCCTGTCTTTTATGTGCAATATGCTCATGCCCGTATTGCCAGCATCCAAAGGCAGGGACGGGAAATGGGTGTTCCCTTGCCCACCTCGGATCAAGTGGACTTGAGCGTTCTGACCCATGCCGCAGAGCTCGCTCTAATCAAGCAGCTTGGGGACTTGCCCGAAGAACTCTTGGCCGCAGCGTTAGAACGTGAACCCCATCGTATCACGCGCTATGCTTTGGATCTGGCTAGTTTGTTTCACTCCTTCTATACGCACTGCCACATTCTAGGTGAAGCCGATGTAGTGCGGGACGCCCGTTTGGTATTGGTGGCCCAGGTCAAGAGTGTACTGCAGAAAGTCTTGGAAATCTTGGGTGTGGACGCTCCCGAGCAAATGTGAGGATAAGGATGGTGAAGTATGAGTTTTGGTCAAAGTTGGCGTACATTTCTACGAGCGTTTAAGCTCAGTTATGATCATATCGGCAAGGTGATGGTAACCAATCTTATCTGGTTTGTTGTTGGTTTTGGACCGATGCTAGCCTTCTCTTACCTGCCTTTTCTCCAAAACGATGTGTTTTTTATCATAGCCGTTATTACTGGCTTCCTCACCATAGGGGGAGCGACCGGCGCTGTCCATTACCGCATGAATCGCGTTATCCTAGGTGAAGAGAGTGACCTAAAGGACATGTGGGAAGGGTTCAAGCTCTACTGGCTGCGAGGGACGATTCTAATCGCCCTAGGAATCGTCGGTCTACTGCTCTTGGTCTTTAACATTTGGTTTAGCCAAAACTATTCAACCACTTTGTTCATGGTATTGTCGGGGCTGTGGGTTTGGGGTATCATCTTTTGGCTGGCGTTACACCAGTTTGTGTTTCCCTTCATGACCAATCAGAATATCGGTGTGATTAAGACCTTGAAAAGGTCGGCCCTGATCATTTTAGATAACCCACTAACAACTCTGGTATTATTGGTTTTAAGTGCGATCGTGGTGGCTCTCAGCCTTGTGCTTGCGGCCCCGCTCCTGATATTTGTTGCTAGCTTTCTAGCCATAGTACAGAACTGTTTTTATCACGCAATGATGGCCAAGTATGAGGCGGAAGAGCAAGATAATTCGTTAGAGGTTGAAGGGGAGGACAAAGAGTGAGCAAGTTTATTTTCGTCACCGGCGGGGTAGTCTCCAGCCTTGGCAAGGGTATTACTGTAGCCTCTTTAGGTAGGCTGCTAAAAAGTAGAGGTTTGAAAGTTAGTGTTCTCAAGCTGGATCCGTACCTGAACATGGATCCGGGTAATATGAGTCCCTTGCAGCACGGAGAAGTCTTCGTCACGGAAGACGGAGGCCAATGCGACCTAGACCTAGGGCATTATGAACGCTTTATTGACACGAACCTGACCAAGACGAGTAATGTAAGCACTGGGCAGATTTATTGGTCGATTCTCTCCCAAGAACGCAAGGGTGAGTTCAATGGTGGCACGGTTCAGGTGATTCCGCATGTAACAAATGATATCAAGAACCGCATTCATGCTGTGGCACAAGGTAGTGGCGCTGATGTGATTCTAGTAGAAATCGGCGGTACCGTTGGTGATATCGAAAGCCTTCCTTTTCTAGAGGCGATTCGGCAGATGAGAAACGAAGTGGAGAGGGATTCGTGCTTATATATTCACGTGACGCTCATTCCCTTTATCGCTGCTGCCCAAGAACTGAAGACCAAGCCCACACAGCATAGCGTAAAGGAACTTCGCTCCATTGGTATCAGACCTGATGTCATTGTCTGTCGTAGCGAACAAGAGGTGACAGCGGATCTGCGGGCGAAAATTGCGCTATTTTGTGATATCGATGAGGAAGCGGTGATCCCCAACACGGATGTGGATAGCATTTATGAAGTACCTCTCTGTTTTGCAGAATCCCGCGTAGACGAAATTGTTTTGGAAAAGCTAAATCTACATGCCGGTCCAGCCGATTTGGGCCAATGGCGAGACTTGGTCGCAGCCATCAAGGGATTGGACCGCACGGTAAGGGTTGGTATTGTCGGGAAGTATGTGACGCTTCCGGATTCGTACTTAAGCGTGGTCGAGTCTTTGCGCCATGCTGGATTTGCCCAGGGAACCCATGTTGATATACACTGGATCGAAGCGGAAGAATTGGAGAAGGATTGTCAGGAACAGCTCAACGATCTAGATGGAATTGTAGTCCCGGGAGGATTTGGCTCCCGTGGTGTGGAAGGAAAGATCATGGCAGCGCGGTATGCAAGGGAGAGGAAAATCCCTTATTTTGGTATTTCCCTGGGGATGCAATGTGCTGTCATTGACTTTGCACGAAATGTTGCCGACCTTGAACAAGCAGGGAGTGTAGAGTTTGGAAGCTGTCAGCATCCGGTAATTAGCTTTCGGCCAGGGCATCCCGAGATTACTGGTCTTGGAGGCACGATGCGCTTAGGTGCTTATCCTTGTCAGATTAAGGAAGACTCCTTGAGCATGGAAGCTTACCAAGAAACACTTGTGCATGAACGCCATCGCCATCGCTACGAGCTAAATCTTGACTACCTTGAACCCTTGGTGAACGCCGGGATGCGAGTTGCCGGCACTGCTCCCGATGGGCAGTTGATTGAGATCATCGAGTTAGAGGATCATCCGTGGTTTGTGGGAACATTGTTCCAACCGGAGTTCAAATCCAGACCCACGAATCCCCATCCATTGTTTGTACATTTCATTGAGGCGATCCTGAAAACCTGCTGATTTTTCCATACCTGGAGGTGTGTTTATGCTTCGAATGAAAGTGAAAGCTGTAGGCATAGATCGCGAAACCTTGCTACCCGTTTTGATTCTCACCGATGAGATCGAAGAGTCCTATGTTCCGCTGGTCATCGGTTCGGCGGAGGCTAATGCCATTGCCGTTGTGCTGGAGAGTGTTGAGACATCACGCCCACTAACCCATGACTTGTTGCTCAGTTCTATCCTGAAGCTCGGTGCCACGGTCGATAGGGTTGTGATTACCGATCTCAACGACGACGTATACTACGCGGAGATTTCTTTAGTACATGGAGGGCGGACTTTGCGCATTGATGCCCGGCCGAGTGACGCTATTGCTTTGGCTCTACGGGCAGGCGCATCGATCTTTGTGGACGAGAAGATTGCCCCTTATGCCATGGCAGTTCCCGGTGCAGATGATCCCGAGCTCGAACAGTTCCGTTCCTTCTTGGAAGATCTTTCACCCGATGATTTTCGCCAAGGAAACTAGCCCAGAATTTTGCATAGATGGGATGTTATGGCGCATACTCTCCTTTAGAAGGGGTGTGCGCCATGTTATTGCGGATGATGCGGTTTGTAGCTGTGATTGGTTTGATGTTCATTGTTTCGGGAGTCGCCTCTGGGCAGGTAGATGGGTGGAAAATGGTCCACGGGGATGTGTTGCAGGTTTATGTTGACCAGCATAAGATTCTATTAGACTGCAGCGGAGAACAGAGCATTTATGTCCTCGAGGAGGATTGCCAAATCCTGCGCCTTGGAGCACCCACCAGTCTAGGCTCCATGCGCCCCATAACGCCAGAGGCTTTTCAAGACGCCCTGTGTTGGGTAAACGAGCGAGGACAGATCTCTCACATCTTGGTCAGCTACATGGTGCGCGAAGAGGACGGTATCCTCGTTGCCTACGATATATTTGGAAATTTGAAATGATTTCAAAGGAAAATCCTTCTGCTTGGCGAACTATTATTCGCGATAGGAGGAATATCCGTGATTGTAAACAGCGAGAGGACGATAGCGCTGACCTGTCCTGCTTGCCAAGGAGTTCAAAAACATACATTTTCCCTTTTCTCTATTTCACAAACACCGTTACAGTTGACATGCGACTGCGGTTTCTCCCAGGGTCATTTGCGCAGACTCAATAAGCATTTCGAATTAGACGTGCTAAGTATAGAGGGTGACCGGGCGAGGGTTCTATTGCCGAGGGGCCAGTTTTTTGGCATGCCGTTGATGCATCTTTTGTCACCCCTAAGCGGGCAAAGACTGGGGTATCTAGGCGATCCCGCCAGTGTACAGGAGATTATGTTGGAAGGGCCCGCAGGATTCTTCCTCGAGGACGAAGATTTTGCGAATCCTGCCGTCATGCGGAATGTACTGGAAACCCTGGAGGATTTGGCGGTTCAAGACAAGATCCGTTGTGAATGTGACCATTCATCTATCGGAATCGATGTCTATCCCGATCAAGTGGAGTTGGTTTGCGCTTATTGCGGCAGCGTTGTCAAGATAGGTGCTAGTACCCGGCAACATCAAGAAAGGCTAGCCCGGGTCAGTGAAATTATTATGGAACCATGCACATCGCTGCTTTTGGGCGAATGGTTGAAACCTTTGACGTAATATATATCTAGAGGAGGCTGTTAAAGTGTTAGTCAGTGGTAGCGAGTTATTTCAAGCAGCAAAAAAGGGCGGTTATGCAGTAGGCGCGTTTAACCTCAATAATATGGAGATTCTCCAGGCGATTATTGAGGCTGCAGAGGAGGAGAATTCTCCTGTATTTCTCCAAGCCAGCCAAGGTGGCATTAAGTATGCCGGAATTGAGTACATTGCGGGCATGGCTAGAGTAGCTGCAGAAAAGGTGAAGGTTCCGATCGCGCTCAATCTCGACCATGGTACAAGCTTTACACAAGTGGTCCAGTGCGTGCGACATGGTTTTTCGGCGGTCATGATTGATGGATCGAAGCATCCTTTCGAAGACAACATAGCCATTACGCAAAAATGTGTCGAAGTTGCTCATCCCAATGGCGTTTCCGTAGAAGCCGAGCTTGGCAAAATCGGTGGGGTTGAGGATGACATTGTTGTTAACGCAAGAGAGGCGACCTTTACGGATCCGAAGGAAGCCGCAGAATTTGTAGAACGGACCAAGGTGGACTCATTGGCCATTGCTATTGGCACGGCCCATGGCGTGTACAAAGGTGAACCCCAACTCGATTTCAAACGGCTTGAAGAGATCGCAGCGATCACTGATGTGCCCCTGGTATTGCATGGCGCTTCGGGAATCAGCGATGATCAGATACACAGGGCGGTTCCCCACGGAATCACCAAGATTAATATCGACACTGACTTACGAGTAGCGTTCTCCCAAGCCATTAAGGATTTGCTGGCTAAGAACCCCGACGAGATTGATCCTAGGAAGATTCTAGGACCCGCTCGCGAGGCGATGAAAGAAGTAGCAAGAAGGAAAATGAGGCTGTTTGGCTCTGCCGGACGGGCTTAAGAAGATCAAGGGGGAAGGCGTTCCCTTCCCCTTTTAAGGTGGTGGATGCTTGAATATTGCAGAGTTAGAATCAAAGACCTCCGTAGAATTGCAGGAGTTAGCAAGGAATCTGGGGGTATCAGGATTCAAGCGCTTGCGTAAAAAAGATCTAATTATTGAAATCTTGAAATATGAGACGACGAAAGAAAATCTGCTGTTCATTAGTGGAATTCTAGAAATCACATCGGAAGGCTATGGGTTTCTCCGGGTTGACAACTACACACCGAGCTCCGATGATGTTTACGTTTCACCCTCACAGATCAGGCGGTTTTCCATGCGTACCGGAGATGAGATCCTAGGGCAAGTGCGCCCGCCAAAGGATGGAGAACGCTATTTTGCTTTGCTTCGTGTACTTGCCATCAATTTGTCCAACCCAGAGTTGGCTTCCAAACGGCCGTCTTTTGAAGATCTCACCCCGATTTATCCAAACCAGCGTCTTCATTTAGAAACAACTCCGACGAATTATTCCATGCGCTTAATGGATATATTATCACCAATAGGGTTAGGTCAAAGGGGTCTCATTGTTTCGCCACCCAAGGCCGGGAAAACAACCATGCTAAAGATGTTGGCCAATTCTATTGCTGACAATCATCCTGATATCGAGATCATAGTACTCTTAATTGATGAACGGCCTGAGGAAGTTACAGACATGCAACGCTCTGTAAACGGCGAGGTCATTAGTTCTACCTTTGATCTGCCGCCCGAGAATCATGTCCGGGTAGCCGATATTGTCTTGGCTCGAGCAAAAAGCTTAGTGGAGTCAGGCAAAGATGTAGTGATCCTTTTGGACAGTGTTACACGCCTGGCTCGAGCTCACAACCTAATTGTTCCCCCCAGCGGGCGCACCTTGTCCGGTGGTGTAGATCCGGCGGCACTTCATCGTCCTAAGCGGTTTTTCGGTGCAGCGCGCAAGCTGGAAGAACAAGGTAGCTTGACAATTTTAGCCACAGCTTTAGTTGAAACCGGCAGTCGTATGGACGATGTGATCTACGAAGAATTTAAGGGTACCGGCAACATGGAACTGCATCTGGACCGCAAACTAGCAGAGCGACGAGTTTTCCCCGCGATTGATATTTATCGTTCGGGTACTAGGCGCGAAGAGTTGCTTCTATCGTCCGAGGAACTAGATGCGACTTGGGTGCTGCGCAAGGCCATGGGTTCGTTAGGGACAGCCGAGACTTTGGACTTAGTACTGGATCGAGTGACCAATACCAAAAACAACGCTGAGCTTCTAGAACTTATAGCTACTTCAACATTTGCAGAAAATGTTCGGAACAAGTAAAAGGATATTACTAGAACGCGTCGAAATGTAGAAATTAGGTTATTGCAGTCGAGGGAGGATTTATTATGTGGAGGCGTTTAATCCGCAGTCGGGGGTTTGTACTGTTGATATTTGCAGTCATCTTCAGCTTCGGCATTCTGGGCCAAGTGGATACTAGAATGCACATCGGCGGAAGTGACTGGGATTTGGATAGTCTGATCTACATTAATGTAGATGACTATCTTTTAGTGGACTTCGATAACGATTCCAATGGCCATGACGCCCAATCTTCCCAAGAAAAGCTCCCAAGTCAGCCAACAACCTTGCAGGCGAACGTAACCCTCGACGGAGCCACCGAAGTAGCCTCGAACGTTGCGGAGTATGGTCCACTAGAGATGCTAGACTTTGAACAGGCGAAGCTGGCGGTGATGAACGCCGACGAGGAAATGCTATTGGCGGAAGTGCCAGAAGTGCTAGAAGCGCTGGAAGAGCTTGAGGCACCGGAAACCATCACTCGCATAGAGGCAACCGTTCCTGTTTCTGAGCCTCCCCAAGTAGTAGAAGAAAAGAAGCAAGAAAAGCGCTCTATTTTTGTGCATAAAGTTCGCTCAGGAGAGACTTTGTGGGATATCGCGCTGGCATATGGGGTGTCTATTGATACGATTTCGTCGGCAAATGATATGACGAATAAGAACCACCTTTCCATAGGCCAGGAATTACAGATTCCGTCTGTAAACGGGGTATTGCATCAAGTCGCTTCGGGTGAGAGTATCTGGGAGATTTCCGAGCGTTACGATGTTTCCGTGGACGAGATTACTAGGGTTAATGAGATTAGTGACCCGAGTCGCATTCAGCCCAACACGAAGCTGGTAATCCCAGGGGCCACGCAACTGAGACCTCGTGATGTCCTGCTTGTCAATGGGCAGCTACAGAAGGCCTTTGATTGGCCAGTAAAGGGAAGGGTGTCTTCCACGTTCGGTCCACGTTGGGGCAAGATGCACAACGGGCTAGACATTGCTGTGTCCACGGGTACTCTGGTCAAAGCGGCGGCAGATGGACGAATCACCTTTGCAGGATGGAATGGCGGTTATGGCATTTTGGTCATCATTGACCATGGCAACGGAATTGAGACTCGCTATGCCCACAACTCCCGGTTGAATGTGAAGGTGGGGCAAAGGGTAACGCGAGGAGAAACGGTGGCCTATAGTGGCAATACAGGTGTTTCAACGGGTCCCCACGTTCACTTCGAAGTCCGTTACCGCAATAATCCTGTGAATCCCCAAACATATCTGAGATAATTGGTTTCAGTAATTGCCAAGAGCGACTTGATTGTGTTATAATGTTTTTTGGTTCAGCCAGTAAAGTTAGTGAGGTGAATGAGAACATGAAAGCTGATATACATCCAAAGTACAGTACCTGTGTTGTGACTTGCTCCTGTGGCGAGACTTTTGAAACTGGATCCACAAAGAAGGAAATTAAGGTGGAAGTGTGTTCCAAATGTCACCCCTTCTATACTGGTCAAAGGCAGACTTTGAGCACAACCGGTGGTCGAGTAGAGCGTTTCCTGACCAAGTACAATATGAAGGAAAAGAACTAAGAGTACGATTACGGAAGGCAGGGGAAACCCTGCTTTTTTTGTTTAGAGTTGGAGGAGGTTTTACAATGGGTGTTTTCTTAGCTCCCATGGCGGGCGTAACCGATTTGCCCTTTCGTATCTTAGCCCGGGAATACGGTGCAGATTTGGTTGTCAGTGAGATGGTCTCCGCCCAGGCTCTGGTATTTGATAACCGCAAAACCCTTCGAATGTTGGTTTTATCAGAGTTGGAGCGACCTTCTGCCATTCAGATTTTTGGCCACGACCCTAGTGTCTGTGCCCAAGCCGCGAAAATCGTGGTGGACGCAGTAGGACCAGAGATGATCGACCTAAACTTTGGCTGCCCTACCCCCAAGGTTGTAAAAAACGGAGACGGTGCGGCATTGATGAAAAACATGAGATTGCTCGGGGAGATAGCGGCGCG
>CAZAJB010000044.1:11895-18681 GCA_964485345.1 uncultured Clostridiaceae bacterium | reverse complement strand
GGGCTAGATCGATGGTTTCTTGTGGCGGTCTTTTGCCCCTGACAAAGATGATGTGTTTAATATCTGTCATCTCACATGTCCGAACTACGTGAGGATTTGTCAATCCACTTAAAAGCATGGTCTTTTCTTGAGAAAAGGCCAAGACATCGCTCATTAAGTCACAGCCACAGACTGTCTCTATTTGGCAATCCACATCGTCAATAGCCACCAATGATTCTAGTCTTAATAGCGAAATGATTTCAGCTAGTTTCACCTAGATGCTCCCTTCAGATGAACTGCGTCCCATCACAGTTCGATACCAATACTCCCCTTTGCATTATATCATAATTTGTCAATTTGTTCACAAAGACTAGCGCGACTAGACTCGTTTTTCGTTGGACGAGTATTCTATGTACAGGTCTCGTTCCAGCATGATCTATCCTACGTGTTGTTCTGCACAACGTAAGGCTGCTGGATCACTCCAACAGCCTTCGAGGTTTAGATCAACACCAACTTAAATCTCATACAGGGCACCGAACGACACAGTGAACGTGTTAAGCAAAGAAAGTTAAGAGCAATTTGTTTGCATGATCTTTGCTTATGCACAGAAGCGGGATACCCATGTCTTGTTATGACACACCAGCATCAGTGGATCAAACCCACCGCTAATAATACACCAACAACGATCAGTACCATACTAACACTGTACAGGGTTATGGACGCCACTGTATCTCCTAGATATTTTCTAAGTATTCTTGTATTAATGAAGCTCCAAAACCAGTTAGCCTGCTTATACGTTATGAAACTGAGAAAAGCGCCAATTATGGCTAACAAAACGCCACCTATGATACTATCCATGTTGACCCTCCTTGTCCCTAAGCAAGCAGCAGACAGTTCTCCCACAGATATGCAGTCCGATTTGCTCGCCCAGAAGCCGCTCAAACTCCTGCAAGAGAGAAGTATATGATCGAAATCGAATCGGCAATCTTTGTCCCCTATTCCTTGAGCTCCTAAGGTTTTCTTGAGCCTGGATGTTTTTTCCTGCAAACATGCCGCCTTGATGTCAATCTTTTTCTTCTGACCTCCCTTCCTAACACTTGGCAGGAAGATCAACTGTATCTTGAGAGGACTACCGCAACGCTCCAAAAGCGGACAACGTTGCGAAATTCTGTGGCTTAGTCCTTGTCGGAGATCTGCTTATTAATCTGGATTATGATCTCCAAAACCCGTCTAGAACTGGTCTTAGAGATGGTGACGGAGAGGTTTTCAAACTCGAATTCATCTCCCTCCTGAGAAATGCGGCCGAGCTTTTCCACAACCCACCCGCCCACAGTGACGGCCTCTGTTTCCTCGTCATAAAAGTCCAGCTCTCGAAAGACCTTCTCCAAATGAGCTGAAGCCAAGACCCTGTACTCATTATCTGTTCGCTGCTTAATATCTTCTACAATCTGATCATGTTCATCCCAAATCTCCCCGACCAATTCTTCAATAATGTCTTCCATCGTCACAATCCCAAGTGTTCCCCCATATTCATCGACCACCACAGCAAGATGCGACTTCCTTTGCTGCAGGTGACTCATTAGGGCGTTGAGCTTCGTGGAGGAGGTAACATAGATTGCGGGTTGTACAATACTGGCAAGAGTAGCGTTATTCTGGACCACTTCGTTGTGGAAGTCCTTTTGATTGATAATGCCCACCACTTCATCGATGGAACTCTGGTAAACAGGTAGCCTAGAAAACCCCGTCTGGCGAAACAGCCCCAGGATTTCATCCGTAGAAGCATCCCTAGGAACGGCCACGACGTCAACTCTAGGCGTGATAATATCTTCCGCTTCAAGATCATCGAATTGGAAGATGGATCGAATGAGTTCACCTTCCTGCTGCCTGATGCCTCCTTCACTTCTGGCCTCGTCTACAATGGTCAAGAGCTCTGCTTCAGTAATTCCTTGCTCCTGGGCCAGACTAAATCTTCTCGACAAAATATCCTTAGCCCAAGCATAAAAGCGACTAAGGGGAGCAAAAAGAACGATCAACACTCGCATAAAAGGAACTGCAAACATGGCGAACTGGTCGGCAGCCTCCTTGGCAAATGTCTTGGGGAAGATTTCCCCAAAGGTTAGTACCAGGAGGGTGACAACCACCGTCGATACCGTTACTCCCAGATCCCCCAGACTACGAGTGAAAATCACAGTTCCGATTGAGGCCGCGGTAATGTTGACAATATTGTTGCCGATCAAAATCGTTGTTAGGAGCCGATCATAGTCTTCGGCTAGCTTCAAAACCAAACCGGACCTTTTGTTCCCGGCTGAACTGGCATTTTTCATCCTCACCGCATTAAACGATGTAAAGGCAGTCTCTGTCGCCGAGAAGAACGCAGACATTATGAGAAATACACCTAAAGATATGATCAGTGTTACGTCGCTACTGGCCATTTCCGTCGCCCCTTCTGGTGAAAGGTACTGTAATTATGTCTCAAACAGGCCTCAATTATCTGTTTTCGCCAAATACAGCCTTAAAATGACATTTCCAGGCAGGAATCTGAGCCTTTGATGGCAAACCCATTCATTATATCAGTTTCATCAGGAGAGAAGAATGAGTCCAGCTCTTGAGGCTTCGCAAAACATGTGTAAACTACCATCTTGCCAAAAACGAGATGGTTTCATCATATTACGGTAACCTCAAACATCCTATCCCGAGTCTTCCCTGAAGTGTGCAAGTGTTGACGCACGCAGTCAAGAACAGGGGGTGATGGATTACTCAGTGTTCCTTTTCGTACTATTTGTCTCGGTAGCATAGTTGCAATGGTCATGGGGATCTTGGTTCTGCTCCATAATCGCAAGGCTTCCGCCAACAAGACTTTTTTTGCTCTCATCATAGCGATCGTTATCTGGTCGGCTGGTCTAGCCTTAGCAACAGTGGCTTCTATCGCTTCGCCCATTTGTGGCCCTGGTTTTTTCTGGTTCGTTCGGGGTACCTTACAGGTAGAATGATCAATGGGGGGAGTCAGCCTTGACTATGGATTTAGCGCACGACAGACCGGCCTTTGTTCGCCTATGGTGGGCGAGTATACGGCCCTTTAGCCTAGGAACCTCAATCTTACCTGTCCTTTTCGGCGTTTCGTTAGCAAGGCAAGCCGGTTATAACATTCGAGCCGGAGTACTCGTTTTGACTCTACTCATCGCTTTGCTGCTTCATATCGGCACGAATCTGACCAACTCCCTCTACGATTGGACCTCTGGTCATGATCAACCCGCAAGTCCACAAGCAGTTCCCATCCTACGGGACCATCCACATGGCGAGAAGTTGGTCCGGCAAGCGCTCTCTGTTTTGGCCCTGTTCACTGCTCTGATCTCTGTTCTTTTCGCCTACTACAC
Source organism: uncultured Clostridiaceae bacterium (assembly GCA_964485345.1). GTDB lineage: Bacteria > Bacillota > Limnochordia > Darwinibacteriales > Darwinibacteriaceae > UBA5420. The sequence goes on along the minus strand of CAZAJB010000044.1, from coordinate 15,328 downwards.
CACTTGGCCCATGGTCTTTTGGCCCATTGTAGGGTACTTGGGGGGAATCTACTATACAAAACCACCCATTGCATACAAACACAAGGGTGTGAGTCTGCCTGCCGTCTTTCTATTGATGGGTATCATGTTACCCATGGTTGCATACGCAGCCCAGACAGCCTTTGTGGGCGGAGAACTCGTTATACTCTGCCTACCCCTAGGGCTTCTTGTTACGGCAATCTTGGCAGCAAACGAGCTGCGAGACCACAAGGAAGATGCCGCAGCAGGAAGCACTACGTTTACTGTGCGCTTCAGTGCGCCTTTTTCTGCCGCGCTCTACCGTGCACTAGTTACCCTACCCTACCTCTGCGTTAGCATAAGTGTCCTGTGGTTGTCACTGCCGCCTGCCGCTCTCTTGGTTTTCTTGGCGCTACCGTTAACGGCCACACTTATAAGAAAAGTACAGCGACATGACCTGCGCTATTTAGATGTAGCCACAGCCCGGCTTCATGGACTCTTTTGCCTAGTTTACACGATCAGCATGCTCCTCTAGGTGGCCACCAAAACGGCTCCGATATCTGGGCACGTGCGCTTCCTAGTGTAGGGTTCGCTGCCCCATGATTCGCCAATGAGATAGATCTTCTCTTGTTCGAAGCGTTTCTTGGCGGGACCCTACAAGGGAACATCTACTAAGACTTTCCCAATTGCTATGATCTATCGCGGTATTCTTCCCGCGAAAGCGAACAGTCTTTGCCAAATCCTGATATACAGTAGTGACAGGGAAAGAGAGGTGGAAAAGATCACTGATCAAGACATCGTCGCCAAAGTGCTGGCCGGTGAAGCAAGATACTTTCAATACCTGCTAGCAAGATACCAAGGACCCGTAGCAAAGCTAGTGTACTTCAATTTACATGACAGCCATGCGGTCGAGGATGTTACGCAAGAGACGTTTCTTCGGGCTTTCAAATATCTGAAAAGCTATGATCCAGATAAGCCCATGAAACGCTGGCTTTTCGCTATCGCAGCAAATCTCTGCCGTAGATGGAACCAAAAACGGCTTTTGACCATCCCTCTAAAAACGCTTTTCCATCTTTCCAGTGATGAAAACGTGGCAGAAGAAGTTGTCCAAAGCCAGTATGCCAAGGAAATTAGGGGTCTGCTAAGAACACTACCTCCTAAAGAAGCGGTGGTCCTTACGTTTCATTATATCAACTCTCTCACAATCCAAGAAACTTCTGAGGTTCTGGGAATTCCGGAGGGGACGGTCAAATCCCGCTTAAATAGAGGTTTAGGGCGTTTGCGAGACTCAGTCTTGTTAGAAACAAGTGCAGGGAGGGAAGCTCATGGACACAGAAATGTTAAAGAAACTCGAGCATGTGAAAAATGCGCCGGTGGCAATTGATCTAAGCTCGGCGATCATGGAGCAAATCGAGCAGCCCCGTCTAAGACACCGATTTCTTGTTCCTGCGACCTTGGGCCTATTAACAATTGTTACCCTCGCCATCCTGCTATTTCCCCAAATGCGCAAGGAGAACTTGGATAGAGCTACTGAGATTGCAAAACCAATTCATGTAATCAACGACTACCCCCGTGATATTTCCCTATACCCCAATCCTTACCTGAACATTGATCCTGAAAAACTACTGAAAGGTGGTAAGAATAGTCTATGAAAAGAGTGCTAACTTACATATTCATTTGCTTCATTCTTGTGCTTACCATGTCCTCTCTCGTTACGGCCCAATTTGAAGTGGTTTTCCCCTTTATGGAAATACAGGTGGATGACTACTACATCCGTTCCAAGATCACCCATGCCTCCCGGGAGGAATCCCATATTGTGGAGGTATATAAGCAGGGTGACCTTGTCGTGTCCAAGTTAGAAATGCACGGTCAAGTCTTAGCCTCTGGTTATGATGCCGGATTCACATGGACCCCCGAAATGGACGATCACCTAGAGCTTTTCTTTTCTAACTATGAAATGCGATTAGTAGGGGTGGAGACGGTCGCTCAGCGGGAGTCTTTGATAATTGACTTATTAGACAAGAAGACCGATGTGCTGAGGCATACGTATTTCCTTGATCAAGAAAGCGGCCTGATTCTGAGCCAATATCTCTACGATCAGAAAGGAAGCCTCACAACCACCTATGAAGCACTGGAGGTAGATTATGATCCGGATTTCTCTACCTTGGATTTCGATTTGGTTGAGTTTCAGACTTCACTCCCCCATTTCCCAATCAGCGAAGCTGATCTAGAAGCTGCATTGCCTTGGCTTACACCAGATCCCCTTTGTCTGCCGGAAGGGTTTCAAGTTGTGGGTTATTCTCAGATGGATCCCTTACCAGAAACATACGAAGGAGACAGACGAGATGCAACTACGTCTAGTATCCTGATCTGGAGTTCTGATGGTTATGAGAGTCTGGTGTTGGACATCGCTTACCCAAAGGACAAACAGATTACCGTTGACCAAGATACAGTACTCGAAATTGTGGAACACATGCCATCATCCATCATAGCCGAGTTTGTTGACCATCCCCTGACGTTTTCGTTGCGCGGCATCTCCTTAGATCCAGATGACGCGGTAAAGATGTTGCTGTCCCTTAGTCCTGCTCAGCAAATTACCAACCCAGAGGTATTGAGCTTGGAAATGTTCGCTCAAGGCGAGACTCTTCTTTATCCTTTTGATTACAACACCATCGCCCAAGAAGCATTGAGTGAAGACGAGTTCTTCGAACTGGCACCTATGGCCTTTCACTATGCAAGCACCTTTCCACAGGATCTACAGGTAGTCGGTTATGCACGGGTAGACTATTCGGAGGATCAAAAGAGTATTCTCTCCATTCATGAAAGGCATCCAGATCTGCCCTTGGAAGACTTGCTGATCACCTTATCTGATGGAGAGCGATTCCACCATGTTGGCCTCTCGTTTGCTCCAAACTATACGGAGTACAAGCACCGTGGTCAGTCCCATCGATACTTTCAGTCGTGGGTATCTGTACTGTTCAATGATTGGCCCATTTCTTTCTTCTCTCACAGTTCGTTCCTCTCCTATGAAGATCAAATGGAAGTTATCGCAGAACTAGGCAAGGGCTATGTCATTAATACCAAGCAGCATCAATGATATCCGAAGGAAGCGATCGTCGCCTCCCAGGAACGTAGTGGCCTAACGAAGGAAAATTGCTTCTTGTATCGAATGTAAGATATACCAGTTTAGGCACTCAAACGGGGGCGACAGGTTTGATCAAGGATTCGCAGTATGGATTGAAGCGCACACTAGGATTACCCCATGTGGTGGCCGTTGCTATCGGTCAGACAATTGGGGCGGGCATCTTTGTCCTGACCGGCATGGGCATCGAGTTTACAGGGCCTTCCATTACGTTGGCCTTCTTGGTGGCTGCGGTCCCGATTACCTTTCTTTTGCTCGTTGTGGCCATGCTTGGATCAGCCCTCCCCACCACAG
>CAZAJB010000044.1:0-11795 GCA_964485345.1 uncultured Clostridiaceae bacterium | reverse complement strand
ACAGGCGGTTGTGGATGTGCCGACTATCCCAACGGCCCTTGGGCTTTTGACCCTACTTTACGTTGTCAACCTCCTGGGGATCTCCTTTGCAGCCATCGTCCAAGGGCTCATGGTTGCCTTGCTCGTAATTTCCCTGGTCGTTTTTGCGATTTTGGGTTTCCCCCATGTAGAACCAGCTAACTTCACTCCCTTCTTTACCGGTGGAACGGGCGGATTTGCTATGGCGGCCGCCATCTTAACGTTCACGCTAGTCGGAGCTAACGCCATCATTGAGCTCGGAGGCGAGATCAAGAATCCCGGTAAGACCATTCCCCGTGCGTTCTTGATCGCATTTCCCGTTGTTCTGATCCTCTACATATTCGTGGCCATCATCGCCGCCGGGGTTCTTCCCTGGACCGAGACAGCTGGGCAACCTCTGACGGTTGTAGCCCAGAGCTTTATGGGACAGGCCTCTTTCAAATTTTTCGTTTTTGGCGGGGGCTTGTTAGCCATCGTCACAACTCTCAACGCTAGCCTCATGTGGGGCACACGTTCCTTACTGGGAGTCGGCGCAGACGGTTTATTGCCCCAACGATTAACATCCATCAATAAACGCTTTGGCACACCACATTGGTTTCTCACAATGATTTACCTCGTATCGGCAGCTGCCATTATTGTCCTAGGAGAGGACTACCTGTCCCTCTTTGCCGTTCTAGCATCGATCGGAGGAATCATGGTCTTCATCCCCCTACTCGGGGCGGCAGCGCAGTTACCGAAGAAGGCTCCTGAAGCCTACGAGAAGAGTCCCTTTAAACTGAGGGGCATATGGCTTCCGGTGTCGATTGGCATCGGCTTCTTGCTATCTCTGGTGATTCTAATCATCTTGCTCGTCGATCTGCTATCGTCTACAGCTGGTCTCATCTATGGAGTGGTCTTTATTTTGTGGCTGATTGCTGGTGCTGTTTTGTTTTTGCACAAGAAGCCTAGGCAAAAGGGGGAGTTCTCCAAGCAAATCTAGAGTAGGTTCCGTTGTCCTAGGTCTTATAAATGGCAAGTAGAAAACTGAGAGGCGAGATACGATGAAGGGATTTTTTCCATGGATCGTCGTGACTGTGGTGTTTGTGTTTAGCATCTGTGCAGCTGCAAGCCCCGCCATTCCTGAGGATTTCTTTACACTGCCGGAGGACGCAGAGCTTCTTGATGTAAGAGATAATCCAGCCAATGGTGGCCTGGAAATTGCCTTTGTCAGCGATCTCGACCTAGAAAAGCTCCATGAACTGTATGCTGAGGCGTTGAAAGAGGCGGACGATCTGAGCATAACGGCGATACCTGGTGGTTACATGATCTCTGCAACGCTGGCTGGAGTGGACTATACGCTAATGCTGAGTGAAGATGCAATGGATGCTACGATACATGCGGGAAAAACATCGGTCTATGTGGTGTTAAACGGGTTGGAAGGCAGAACCGTGCCCAAACCTGAAGAATCGGCAGAACAAGGACTACCCTGGCCTGCAAGCGATCTACCTGGGCTACCTGAACTCAAAGGACACATTGAGAAGATTCTCAGGGCCGATGGCAGCGTCTTTCTGGAACTGACGGTTGAGAGTAGCGAAGTGGTGATGTCGTACATCGAGGATTTGAGGGAAGCCGGTTTCTCCTTTGACTCCGAACCAGGCTTAAGAGACGGGTATGTTGAGTTTTTCGCCTTTCATGGAAACAGCGTTCTGGGTTTTGGCTATGGCGAAGACGACAACTTCATAGCTATGGAGTACATGAAATAATCGGTTTTAATAATTCATCCCTCCCATAGAGTTCTAGGAGAGGGATGGATTTTTTTATTGCTCAATGACAAGCGACGATCGGGGGCTGAGATTAATGATGTCTTTCCCCCACTCAACTTCTCCGTCACTGTAAAGGGTTTGCCAATCGTCTTTGCCGCAGAGATCCAACTGCACGCTCTGCCAAGCTGCATTCAGGTTATGGAGAACCAATACTTTCTCGTCCTTCCACTCCCTCATGAAGCCAACAACCTGCTTGTTCCCTGTATCGATTGGAGTGTGCCGCCCACCTTAAGAGGTAGATTACCCTCGCGCAGATGAATTAGATTTCGGTCGTGGTTCCAGAGCGAATTTGGGTCCTTTTGCTGTTCCTGCACGGACGGTTGCCAAGATCCTGTATTATTGTTTGAAGCGCTCCATGTAGTCTGTCCGGGACCATTCAGCGGATACCACTTGAATGGTTCTCGTTTGTTTTCATCGATACCGCTGCCTTTCATACCGATTTCTTCACCATAATACACGAATGGATTGCCAGGCAGCGTCAGATACACAGAGGCCGCCATCTTCGCCTGGTTCACATCGTTTAGGACCGACATCACTCTATCTTGATCGTGATTGGTTAAAAACGGCGCATCCAGAACCCACTCAGAATGCTCCCGATAGCGATTGAGGAACCTTTGTGTTACTCTGGCCAGACCAAAGTCCGTACCGCCCCTAGCACTAAGGATGATTAGATTGGCAAGATCAAAATTGAAGCAAGAGTCAAATCCGCCGTAGTAGGGAGCAACGACATTGAAGTTATCCCAAACCTCAGCCGCGAGGTACACATCGGGTTTTATTCGTGTCAAATGATCGCGAAACTCCACGGCGAGGGTGCCAATCTCCCTATCGATATCATAGAAGTCGGTCACATCGTATTTGTGATAGCTCGGGGAGGGATGAATCGGGGTAAGCCAGATTCCACTGATGCCAAGCTCCTCCAAGTAGTCTAAGCGATCGATGATACCCCTGAGATCCCCCAGCCCATCACCATTGCCATCAGCAAAAGCCCGTACGAAAATCTGGTAGTAAACACCGTGTTTACTGAGGAAAATGTCCTCCTCGCCCAGGGTTGCCCCGAGGATCCCTTCGAAAGGTAGAGCCACTAAGATTAGTGCTATCAAAAGAAACGCTGCCCGTTTTAGCACACTGCGCATGGAAATCCTCCTTTTTCAACTTGAGTCCAAGTAGACAGCAAGAGAATTCTACGATTTCATTCTCGAGGTACTTGATCTTTTCCAAATAACTGATATAGTAAAGATGATATCTCCGAATTGCGTTTGCGTTTTATATAGCGGGGGAACCAATCGTGGGGTGAATCTTGCACTGAGAATTCCGAGGCAAGAAGGGCAACTTGGGTGCCCTAATCCGTCAGCTAACCTCGTAGGAGTACACCAAGGCGTACTGTCGTTTTGGCCATTGCCAAGACGCCTCGCGCTTTTTTGTTTTCCTAAAACCAAGAGAAGGAGATGTTGTCATGAGAATTTGTCCAGACTGCTATGCCGTTAATCGTTCGTATCACTCGTATTGTCAGAAGTGTTCTGGCTCACTTATGAAACGCGGTGGAGATGCGTATCCACGCATGAAGATCAAGAAAAGGGCGACAAATCGCCGAGTACCTACTGGATTTCTTTTCACGTTTTGACACATAAGGCTTCGTCATCTACGGAGGAATTCCTGTACTAAGGCGGCCCTAAGCAAGCACAAAAAAAGACCCGGTCTCTTTCAAGAGAACCGGGTCTCGTCGTCTCAGGTGCCTACTCTCGCAAGTGCACCATTCGGACTAGGCAAATCTGCTTCTTCTAGGCGATTCATGCGACAAAAGTGCTCCAGGAAATTCTGCGCAAGCTCGTGTTCGTCTGAACCATCCTTCAAGGCCAGAATATCCTTAAGAATTTGGGCCATCCACACATTGTCGAAATAGCGATGTCTGCCGCTATTCCACGTCATGCTCGTCGGATAACGCTCGTTGACATAGTAGTTCCAAAAGAGCAGTTTCTTGGATTCGTCTTCAGAGAGGCGCATTCTATACTGGGTATGTGCCGGGATGTACCCATCTTCACACAGCTTGCCCACGAAAGATTCGCCCACCATGAAAAGACCGACAATCCGTCTGCCTTTTTCGGCTACCTCTGGTTCCCTAGCTGTGATCAAACAACAGCTATTTTGGTGCAAGCGCACTAAACGGTTCGGGCTACCTTCATGCACCCCGCTCTTTCTTAGCCCCGTAAAGACCATCCACTCCGAAAAGACCTTTTCCTGCTCGGCCTCGTCACACCAGAAGGCGGCTTGGGAAACAGGCGAGAGCTTGTGGTTCTTAAGAAGCTCTTCACGTTCTAAGGCCTGCTTGCGTTTTGCCTCTTCAACCGCTCTAATTTCTTCGAGCTCGGCTTCTTCGGCTTGCCTTTCCATTTCAACTCTCGTTTTTACACGATCGATGTGCTTAGCCAACTTAGGATCGACCAGTAGTAGGTGACTACCAAAAACATCGGGGAACACGAACTTTTTCAGCCCCAACGGGAAACGGACTTCAACATAGGCGCCGTCGCACGCAACAACGCTTCCCTGACCAAAACTCTTATGTGTTACCTGTTCATTCAGCAAATCCATTGTGAACCTCCGTATCTATTGTTAGCCCTATCATACATTCTACTCTACTTAGAATATCACAAACGGCAGGAAATTGCAAATAGGGTCTTGACAGTCTCATCCATTCAGTGTAAACTATGTGTTTATATGTCTAATAGCAAGTGAAGAATAGCCTCCCATTCCTAGTACCTCGCCTCCCCGAAGCACATATGGTATAGCGCAAGCTACCAAAGTAAGGGAGGAGTGCTTTTTCTATGTTTGGTCACAACCCGCGCGTTCCAACCCATTGCCCTGTCGGTTTCTTGGGTAGATACACCGTCGTTCAAGGGGATTCGATGTTTTCTATTGCCCAACGTTTTGGGGTATCGCTTGATGCCCTAATTGCCGCGAATCCGCACATCGCCAATCCCAAACTGATTTTCCCTGGCGACGTACTATGCGTCCCCCAAAAGGCTCCACCGCCACCTCCGCCCCCGCCACCGCAGGAGGAGTGTTGCCCCTGTCCATTTTCTCTAAATGACTTTATCAACCGCTGGGTAGAAGTTGCGACACCATGTGGTGTTTCAAGCGGAAGGCTCACCTTTGTCGGTGATAGCTCCATCATCTTGCAGGATCAGAAGACCACCACTGTCATTCGGTGCAACGAAATATGCTTTGTCCGGATAGCCAGAATGAAGGAGGAACTGTAATGCGCCCCGGTTGCTGCGTCTGCCCTGAAGGACTGGTGATGTTTCTTGATCGCCAGGTTGTTGTTGCTACAAAATGTGGCGAGATCAGGGGGTTTCTTCGGGCCTTCGGAGACACATTTCTAGAAATTGAGGAGAACAATCCCAAGCTTGACTTGACTGTCATCCAGTGTGGTCAAATCTGCTCTGTGCGTTTACTCGGATAGCTGATCTCAAAAGAAAAGGAGGCTGAACGAAGTGGTTCCTACTTCGAGCAGCCTCTTTTCACATAAAGAGAGACTGAACGTAGCGGGTTTTCACCCCACTTCGAACAGTCTCTGGCAGGGATTGATTGCAGGTATCAAAGCTTTGCTTTGCACCGTTCAATCCCTTAAGCGTATTGTACCCAAGTTTACCTCTTCTACTCCTACCACATTTTCCCAAGCCTAGTTCAGCTTACTTCTTCTTCACATTACAGTTACCGCCGTGGCGTATACATGAGCAAGAGGTGAACACGATGTTTGTTGTGATAGTGAAAAGACCCAAGAATCTTTCCTTCCTTGTGCTTGTCCTTCTGGTGCTACTAGTCTCAGGATCGGCCTTCTATCTGTGGTCATGGCTCAACGCTCCTTATCCCCCGCCGACAATTGGGATAGAAGGGCTATCCACCCAACTGGTCGGTCAACTCTTTTTTTCAGAGCAAATTGGAGGGATCCAGCTTGCTGCTGCACCAGAACTACTCCTTAGGCTAAACACGGGTGAACTTGATTACGTTCTAGAAGTTGATGCCCCAACCCCAGGTCTTGTGAGTTGGTCAATCGGACAGCTCCAACCCGTAATCGTTGTACCCTTTTTTGATAGGGTTACAAAAATGAGCCTCACAGATCTGGAAACCCTGATACAAACCGAGTCCGAACATGTCCTTGTATCCAGTTCCCTAGCCCTACCTGGCTTCCCTTGGTCGAACTGGCCCGTCCACTATCTCTCTTCTACAGAGGTAGTAAGTCAGCTCCAGGACGGAATGGGGAAAATCGGTATTCTTCCCTTCCAAGACCGTCAACCCTCTGCACGAATCGTGCCCGTATCAGGATCGAGTCTACCGAGCCGCTCTCTCTACCTGAGTCGTTCCCCTAAGGGCTTGCCCGAAAGAGTAAAAGACCGCTACACGGATCATCAAGACCTGAAAAGCACCTATACCGAACGTCAGGGGCATCAAATGACAATGCTCGCAGTGGGCGACATCATGCTAGATCGCGATGTGAAGAAGGTGGGGTTGCAGAAGGGGTGGGAACACATCTTTTCTGAAGTCGCACCGCGCCTTCGCCAAGCTGACCTGGCTTTTGCCAACCTCGAATCACCCATAGGCGATAAGGGGCACTTTATCAATATGTTTCAAGCGCCACCAGAGGCAATGACAGGAGTTGCCTCCGCAGGTTTTGACGTCGTATCTCTCGCCAATAATCATGCTCTAGACTATCACCATGCTGGAATGTTTGAGACAATGCGGCTCTTAGAGGAACATCAGATCGCTTGGGTCGGGGCTGGTAGGAATATTCATGAAGCGAGGGCGCCCTTAATTAAAGAGGTGAAGGGAGTAAAGATCGGATTTCTGGCCTACACCGAGATGTGGTTTGTCCATGCTCGAGAACCGATTAGTTGGGAAGGCACAGAAGATGAGCCAGGTGTGGCTCCTGCCCAGCTAGACATCATTGTCGAAGATATAGGCAAGCTCAGGGGCGATGTTGACTGTGTCATTGTCACGATGCATTGGGGGAAGGAATACATCCACGAGCCCACCTCAGAACAACGAAGGCTGGCTAGGGCCGTTATTGACGCTGGGGCGGATCTCGTCTTGGGCCACCATCCCCATGTCTTGCAGGGAATTGAGTTTTATCGACAAGGAGTCATTGCCTACAGCCTGGGCAATTTCGTATTTGACATCAATCTCCCCGCGACCTGGGAGACGATGATCCTGGAGTTCACCCTTTCTCCCGCTGGTCCTTTAGACATGAACATCATCCCAGCCTATATCTTCGGCGTACAGCCTCAAATACTAAAGGGTTCTCACAGTGCCAACTTATATGACCGCATTAGGGACTTCTCTCTAAAGATTGACTAAACCAAGTCATCCATTTGCTTTTTCACGTCGGAAGATACGGTTTCCTCCAAGCTTGTGCGACGTATGCGCTGCCTTGCTTCATAGGATCGTCTGGCATTGTCGTGGGCGGTTTCTACCTCCTCTTTCAGTTCTCTCGCGGATAACAAAGTACTGCCAGCTCCTCGAATAATCACCTGCTGCAAGGCGTCGGAGGTGGCAACCACAATGTCGTATTTCTTCCTGTAATCGTAGGCGAATTTTTCAATGTACTCATCGGCGGTCTGCGCTTGTTTGGTGAACACCACGTGGATATTATGATAGTCCTCGATTTCCTCACGATGTCCTGGTACACCATAGGCATCAAAAACAACAATGATCTGGCATTTTTTGATGCCCTGGTAGCTACTGAGCACATCGAGCAATCGCATTCTAGCTGCATCCATTTGACCATCTGCGAGTTCCTTGAGCAGAGGCCAGGCATGAATGACGTTGTAACCATCTACCAAGAGGTAGGTTTCCTTCTGCTCAGAGCGTCTAGAATCTTCCGTTTGCTGAGGTAGCTGCTCCACACCCATCTTGCGTCTATTCCAGCCAGGTTTTTTTCCTTGGTTGGCCGTTGTATTCAGGAACCTATAATCGTCGTGGTCCAGCTCCTCCCCTGGGAGTTGGTGCCGAGCCTCGCGAGCTGCGTCATGACCATCTTTCTTCGGCCTTAGGTGACGTTCAACATGCATATGGTTCTTTACTTGGTCCCAAGGGACATAAAAACCTGCGCCACGGTAGCAAAAAACGGATCCTGTAGGGTTTTCCACATCCCTTTCAGAGTCATATCCTATGCCCGCTATAACCTCTCCCGAATTATGGCATGGTTTGTACCCTTCTAGACGGAGAGAAAGACGCCCGAGTCCCTTCGTAAAGCTAACGATTTCCTTATGGTAGTTACGCATAGTTACCACTGGAGCGCTTCCCTCAAGGACAGCGGCTTGGTCGCCGATCTCCATGATTTCCCAAGTTCCATGCATTCTCTCAATGTCGGTTATCGCTCTCCCCACATTTGTCTCGGGAACTTCTAGGCGGAAACCATAATAAGGTTCGAGGAGAATCGACTCCGCTTCCTTCAAGCCCTGGCGTACCGCCCGATAGGTGGCTTCTCGAAAATCGCCTCCCTCTGTGTGGGTGTTGTGGGCTCGACCAGACACAAGCGTGATTTGTAGGTCCGTAATGTTCGAACCGGTCAGTACCCCTTTATGGTCCTTTTCCTGCAGATGGGTGAGGACCAGACGTTGCCAGTTGCGTGGGAGACTGTCTTCACTACAGGCCAAGGAGTACTCTAAACCGCTGCCAACCTTCCCGGGTTCCAAGAGCAGGTGGACCTCAGCATAGTGCTTGAGGGGTTCAAAGTGACCTACCCCCTCAACCACATTGGCAATTGTCTCCTTAAAAAGGACCCGTCCTGCGTCAAATGAGACCTCTACACCAAAACGGCTCTGAATCAGGCTCTGCAGGACTTCAATTTGCACGTCCCCCATAATCTGTGCCTGAATCTCCTGCAACTGCTCATCCCAGACAATCCGCAGCTCTGGCTCCTCTTCTTCCAGCTCCCGAAGCCTAGGAAGCATAACCCGGTCTTCGAGACCTTCTGGTAGAGATACTCTGTAGGAGAGAACTGGCTCTAAGACAGGCTGCCTTGAACCGGTCTCAACTCCGAGGCAGTCTCCCGCTCTCCCCTCTGCAAGCCCCGTGACTGCGCAAATGGCTCCCGCTTCCACAGAATCAACCGCCTCAAATTTCTCACCGGAATAGAGACGAATTTGATTCACTTTCTCCACCCAGTCTCCGTTACTCACAGCATCCCGCACCCTAAGCTGGCCTCCAGTCACCTTCAAGTGAACCAGACGATTTCCTTGCTCATCTCGGGAGATCTTGAAAGCCCTTGCACCAAATGTGTTAGGATAGGAAGGCTCTATGGTCAATGCCTCCATACTGTCCATCAAGAGCTCTACTCCCTCAAGCTTGAGGGCAGAACCAAAGAACGAGGGAAAGACTTTGCGCTCCGAAACCGCCTGGGCGACCTGCGAAACCCCAATTTCCCCCGTATCCAAGAAAGCACCCATCAATCGCTCGTCACAGAGAGCCAACTCCTCCAAGAAGTCAGGATCTTCGCGATCAAAGGCGATGCAGGAACTGTCTAGTCTGGTCTTCAGTTCGGCGATCAACTCATCCCTCTCCGTTCCAGGCTGATCCATCTTATTGATGAATATGAGAACCGGAACCCTGTACATCTCTAGTAAGCGCCACAAGGTCATGGTGTGACTCTGCACGCCATCCGCTCCACTAATCACCAAAATGGCGTAGTCCAGTACCTGGAGCGTCCGTTCCATTTCCGCGGAAAAATCCACATGCCCTGGAGTATCTAGTAAAGTGATCGCCGTATTGCCAACGTCAAATAGAGCCTGTTTGGAAAAGATGGTGATCCCCCTCTCGCGCTCCAGATCGTGGGTATCGAGGTAGGCATCCTTTTTATCTACTCTTCCAAGTCTCTCCGTCTTGCCACCTAAATAGAGCATGCTCTCTGACAGAGTGGTTTTCCCTGCGTCTACATGGGCCAGTATACCAATGACGAGTTTTTTCATGTCTATGTCATCCTAACTCTACAGGCATCCTTCTTCTCCTATGGTATCAGCAAGCGGTCGCCAAGTAAAACAGATAACACAAAAAGCCCTCCAAGAGGGCTTCTCATGGTTATATTCCCGGTGAAATCCGGTGAAATGGCAACTACTTCTGTCCACGAAGGGCAGGATCGCCAATGTCTCGTAGTCCATCTCCCAGGAGATTAAAGCCCAGGACCGTAAAGACGATGGCAAGTCCTGGGTACAGCGTCAGATGGGGCGCAGTACGGATAGCTTCTCTACCTAGTGCTAACATGCGGCCCCAGCTGATAATGGGCGGCTGTGCTCCAAGTCCGAGGAAACTCAAGGTCGCCTCTGTAGTAATGGCGGTCCCCATATTCAGGGAGGCCACAACCAAAATAGGCGCAAAACTGTTGATCAAGATATGACGAAACAAGATTCTGCGATTCGTAAGCCCTAGGGCGGTACCAGCCATGACAAACTCTTCTTCCCTCAAGCCAATAACCATACTACGAGTTACCCTAGTCATGGCCGGGATGCGGACAATTGCCACAGCTAACATGGCATTGACCACTCCTGGCCCCATCGTGGCAACAATAGCAATGGCCAAGAGGATGGACGGGAATGCTAGAATCAAGTCCATGATCCTCATAATGATCGTGTCAACGCTACCGCCAACGTATCCTGCGATGGCACCTAGTATAACTCCAAATAGCAATGACACCCCAGTCGCGGTTACAGCTATCAACAAGGAGACCCTAGAACCAACGAGAATCCGACTCAAAACATCTCGGCCCATATCATCGGTTCCAAGAATATGGGTGCCCCCTACACCTTCAGGGGCTCGATAACTGTTCCAAATATCCATCTTGTACGGGTCGTGGGGAGAGAAGACATCGGCAAAGATGGCCACGAGGATCAGGACACCGATTAATATGACTCCGGTCATCGCACTTTTACTTCGTAACAAATACTTCATCTTCTATGCCTCCTCATTCGTACCGAATCCTTGGATTCACAAAGGCGTACGTAACATCCACCAGGAGATTGACGAGGGTAAAAATGAGTGCCATCATCAATACCCCCCCTTGCACAAGGGGAAAGTCACGCTGGGTAATGGCATTAATTACAAGCCTACCCACACCAGGCCAAGCAAAGACCGTTTCCGTAACTACCGCGCCTCCAAGCATGGCTCCGAATTGGATTCCCACCATGGTAATGACAGGCATCAACGCATTACGTAGAGCATGTTTGACAACTACGACCCTCTTCTTGAGCCCCTTGGCCTGAGCGGTGCGAACATAATCCTTACTCAGTACCTCCAGCATACTCGAACGAGTCAGTCTAGCAATAATGGCCATCATGCTTGTGCCAAGGGCAATGGCTGGAAGCAATATGAAACGAAAAGCGTTGATCAGCTCATCAGCTCTAAACCTCGTAATCAACGTCCAAAACCCGCTAATAATCGAGGCATCTCGACCAAACATGGGCAACCAGCTCACGTGCAAAGCCACATATGAAAGAAGAACAAGGCCTAACCAAAACCCAGGCATGGATACCCCGATTAATGAAACAACCATGGTTACGAAATCCCATATCGTGCCCCGCCTGGTAGAGGCAAAAAGACCTAATGGAATCCCTAACAAGATAGCTATGATTACTGAGACCACGGCCAACTCGATGGTGGCCCCCAATCTCTCAAAGATCAACGTACTAACAGGTATTGTCTGCCTGATTGATACTCCTAAATCGCCGCGGATAGCCCTGCTGAACCAGCGAAAATACTGTACAGGAAGGGGTTGGTCAAAACCATACACAGCGTGAAGCCGCTCCACATCCTCCTGGGTCGCCTCTTCTCCCAAGAGCATACGAACAGGGTCGCCAGGAGCCAGGTGACCTAGGAGAAAGACTATGATCGAAACACCAATCAGCAGGGGTATCATTTGGATGAGGCGTCGGACAATGTAGCGAAACATCTAGATAACCCACTCCTTTACTAAACCGAGGATACCAGGCG
>CAZAJB010000043.1:0-18683 GCA_964485345.1 uncultured Clostridiaceae bacterium | reverse complement strand
AAAGCTTTTGGATTGACGTACGGGCGGACTGTAGAGGCTTTTTCGCAGTGGAGTCTTAGAGGATATAGGACATGAAGTTGTCGGTGAAGCGATTAATGGAGAGGATGGGATCTTGAAGTATAAGGATCTGAGCCCAGACTTAACCACGATGGATATTACCATGCCCGTCCTAGATGGCATCGAAGCTCTTCGCCAAATCCGGGAATTTGACCCAGATGCCAAGGTGCTCATTGTTAGCGCCGCTGGTCAAAAGCATAAGGTTCTGGAAGCCATGAAAGCTGGTGCTACAGATTTTCTAACCAAGCCCCTGGAAGAAACGGAGATCCACGAGCGCATTGATGCTGTGCTGAATCGCCCTTAGTACGAAATCAGCTAATTTGATCCAATTGATCGGGGGACAGTCCCCCGATCAATTGTTTTCATCTATTGATTGTATGCTTGATCAATGAAGGATTGAATCGTTGGTGCAACTGCATCCATTTCGGACTTGGCACTGCCATCACCCATGGTTGCCTTAACAAGTGCATCATTTAGTTCGGTGTCTAATCCAGGAATATTATCCCAAAGCCTTGCTTTATGGAGCATTTCTTTGATCGTCTCCAGTGAATCCCAATCCCTAACATAAGGGAGGAAGTATTCAACAAACTCATCTTCGTAAGCTGCCAAATCTCGGTAATTAGCGGAGGTTTCAAAGAGCATATCAACCAGGGCAGCCATCGCCGCGGGCTCATCATTTGTAATGGGCAAGACAAACATTTCAAAGCCCCAGACTGGGTTCACAAAATCATCAGCCTGCGGACCTTGGGGGAAGAACACCCAACCATAGTCAAAATCAACTTCATTGGCATGATCAGGCAGGGCATATAGATCGAGTCTAAACATTGCTACCTTACCTTGGTTAAACTCAGCCCGAATGTCGTACCTATCGCCTACCATCACGGCATTGTGAACCTGATCGAGTTCTTTCCACATTTCAATCGCTTCGATCGCTTGCGGGTCATTCATGGCATAGACCGCTCTTCCATTGACGAACTTCATGATACCGCCACCATTAGCATAGGTGGCCATTTCCTGTTCCACTGGCCACGGATCAAGACGGGCACCAACACCATACACGTCGATAACTCCATCACCATCTAAGTCTTGGGTTAAAGCGATCGCTAACTCCTGCATTGTCTCCCAATTCCAATTTCCTTCATTTTGCAACTCATTAGGAGTCGGCAAGCCAGCTTCAACAAACAAATCTCTATTGTAGATCCATCCTTGAGCGGAGCCAATATCCATATCTCTCTGATAACTTCCGTTCACCGAAATTCCATAGGACTGACCTTGGTAGCTAGAATAAAGCTCTCGCATATTCCGATGAGATCCAGGCAAGCTCGCATAATAATCATCTGTTAAGACATCGTCTAAAGGTAAGAGAGCCCCGTTACCCGCTAACAGAGGCAACCACCGGTTAGATACATACAAAAGATCACCTACAGGATCACCCGCAAGAATACTGGTCAATATTCTATTTTCTGCACCATCCCATTCAATCTGGACAAACTCGATATTTACATTAAACGCTTCTTCCACTCTCTCTAAGCGACCGCGGCCTTCACCATCGGTAAAGTACTCCCGCATCCCATCGGCTACGTGACCGGCAATCTTGATAGTCTCCCCACCTAGATCATACTCGGCTGCAAACACCGGTACACTTAGCATAACAATAGTCACAAGCGCTACAACTAAAACTAACCTTTTCATTCTAAGTCCTCCTTTATTTTTTTGGTAGTCCATTAATATATTTCCATCTCACCCCCCTAACCAACCAATCCAGTTTTTTCAATACTTTCAATAAAATATCTTTGCAGAAATGCGTATAAGATTAGTACCGGGAGAATATACAACAGCATTCCGGCATTATTCACAAGCTGGATGTATGTTCCTTCCACTGCTTTGTTAGCCCAAGGATAGTTATACTGGGCATTAATGCTGAGTAATCCAATTTGTAATAAATTTCGGCCTTGCATGAAGAGATCGGTATAAAACAAGTCATTCCATTGCCATACAAACGAAAACAAGAAAACAATCATAGCAATCGGTGTAGCATTGGGAACCATAATCCGAAAAAAGGTCTTAAGATGTCCTGCCCCATCCACATATGCTGCTTCCTCAAGACTAGTAGACATGCCCCTGAAAAAGTTGCGAGTGATAAAGATAAATAGTCCACTGCGCTTAGCTGTTCCCGTCAGTGCCATCAGCACCATTGGCCAAAAACTACCGATTAAATTGATCCCCGGTTCCGGCAACAAGCCAAAGAGATCGAAATACCGGAAATTAAGAAATAAAGGCACCATCACCATTTGAGGAGGGATAATGATAGACAATAACACCATCGCAAATACTACATTGGAGCCTGGATACCGCCACCTCGCAAATCCATAACCAATAATCATGGTTGACGCTAACTCCAAGGTGCTCAAGAGCAGTGCAGTACCCAGCGTATTGAGGAGCGCCCGGGGATAATCTAACATCTCCCACGCCACCTTAAAATTCATGGTTGTTAAGGTGCGCGGGATCCAATTGACAGTCAGATCATACATGTCATCCGGGTGCATCACTGCCGCTGATATCTGTCTTAAGAGAGGATAGACAATAATAAATCCAATCCCCACTAATAAGCCAAACCTCATCAAGCGAGCCAACTTTTCTAGTATCTTATTAGCTTTCATAATGCACCTCCCGCCCAACCAGAACCATCGTAATCGCCAGAATTACAATAATCATACTAAAATAGATCCACGCCATCGCCGTACTAACCCCAAAGCCAGCGCCACCCCAGGCCGCATCTTGAATCAGCTCCAAGAGTACATTGTCAGGGGCTGTAAACGAATCCACAATAGTATAGACCACATTTACCAACAACAAAGGGGAAATTAAGGGGAAGGTAATCTTCCAAAATGCTTCCCAACCTGTAGCTCCTTCCATATGAGCCGCTTCATACAAAGACTTGGGAATCGACTGCAAGGCTGCTAAAAAGATGAGAATTTGAATCCCTGACGAACGAATTATCATTGGAATTTCATTGATGGCTGCAAAGATAAAGTTCACAAAGACCATTGGCAACTTTAAACTCCCTAAAAATTCCTGTAAAGCACTGAGGGGAATCAAGCCTGATTCGCTCAAACTCATGGCTTGCTGCATATAATCAGCTTGTTGCATCCTTAAAGTAATCTCAGCTCCCATGATCACGGGTAGGAAAAAGATCACTCTCGCCATCGTTCTACCACGGAATTTTTGATTAAGCAAGTTGGCGGCGAAAAAACTAAAGATCAAGATTACTGGTATCTTCATTGCCATGCTAACTACTGTTTCCACAAACACCTGCCGAAAACGGGGATCAACAAAAACGGCGTGTCGATAATTGTCTAAGCCCACGAAATCGAGGACATAACCTGTGGGAACAATTGTAAGTTTACTTAAACTAAATATCACGGACTGGACAAAGGGGTAGGCCAAGAAAGCTCCAAAGCCAAGGATAAAAGGCAAAGTAAACAAGAACCCTAAGAGACTCCTTTGTGCATTCAAACTCAATTTAAGCCGTTTCAGCATCCCTATCTCACTCCCCTCAAACGCACAAACTCCCGAGCTGGAATCATAGTACCTGCATATTCCAGCTCATCGTGTCCGAAGTTGACAATCACTTCATCACCATTGCTAAACCGGGTTAGTGTCAACTCAGGACTGATGCTGTGAAACTCCTCAATCCTCTCCTTGGCCAAATCCCCCAGCTCCCTATTGTACTTCTCATAGATCTGGACGGCTTCACTAAGCCAGTAGTCCCCTTGCACACTTAAGAGATGGGCATATTCTGTTTCTTTCAAGACAGAGGCGTCTGCCCAGATAAGTTGCATTGACAGGCCACTTGCAGTTTGTGCTGCCCTTAAGATACTTTCTTGCCGATCCACGGCTAAATTTAATGGTTCACCGGCATAATCCACAAAGCCATGCAAAACCATTTGCAAAAAAGGTACTTCTCCATCAACAAGGTTATAACCAGTGCTTGTTTGCGGCACACCTAAAATGGAACTAGCGTAGGGAATAGCCAAAGCATTCCCCCCATCCACCTGCAATGTAAGACCTGCTGCCACCAGTTTATTTAATTGTTCCCCAATCTGAATTGCTGCTTGAACCCGATCGACAACCTGCCTTTGGTTGCGCTGTAGGTCGGAATGCACTTCTTCTCCTAGACTGGGTACAGCCAAACCCTGTACATTTAACGGACGGTATTCAGCGAGAAAATCATCAACTAGTTTTGGCAAGACACGGCTTGCCAGTATATAGCGGGTTGGTTGAGGAAGTGCCTTGTTTGTAACCGGATCAAACTCCGGTAAAGTCGCATAAAGTCCATTGACAGCCCGCGCAGCATCTCTCTGGGGAATAAATCCCTGAAGCAGCCCTGAGCGCTGTACTTTTAAAAATTCAACAGCGGGATAAAATGTCACGTTATTTTCCCTTAGATACTGCACTAAAGAAGCAAATCCGTCTGCGCCACCAAGCCCTGGTGCCAGGTGGACACCTGTGGGATAAATGTGATTTATACCTCCCTTAAGCCAACCAGAATAGCGGAGACTAAGGTTATTAACCCCAGAATTTAGTAACTCTGTAACCATTGCCTGTGCTTGCTCAAAAGTTGTTAAAGGTAGTTGTACCTCTCTGGCTATTCCCAAAACAGGCTCTCTTTTTGGCACTACTCCAATCACTTCAAGGAAAAAAGGTATTCCATCTCCTTGAATACGGGAGGTAAGCTGATCCCGCTCAACTAAATACTCCTGATAACGACGGGCCATC
Organism: uncultured Clostridiaceae bacterium; assembly: GCA_964485345.1. Taxonomy (GTDB): domain Bacteria; phylum Bacillota; class Limnochordia; order Darwinibacteriales; family Darwinibacteriaceae; genus UBA5420. Next base: position 13,847 of record CAZAJB010000043.1, on the reverse strand, counting down.
CCGTTAAAGTTGGCCTCTTCATCATAGAGAAACTCATAACGGATTCGAATGTTTCCTTGGTACGGTCTGCTTTGATATAGATTAATCTGGGTAAACTGATCTAAACGGCGAGTAGCCTTAGAAATTGTCTGAAATGCTGCGTACGCAATGTTATAAGGAGTTGTTGGTCTAGCAATATCAGCCCTAATCTGGGCAATCGCCTCTCCCTCTTCAATTACAGCCAAAAACGCTTTGTTCTCCACTTTCATACCGAAGATGGGTAGGTGATTTTTTCGTTTTTGATAAGCAAGCTGTTCGCTAGTTGGCAAAGCACCATCCCGGCCATATACTGGCTCACTATAGAGCGCTTGACTTAGTTTGTTATTGTTAAGATGAATAATAGCACCACTGCCATCGGGAACGAAAATATAACCTTCGCCTTCGCTATCTGCGGCACCAAAGTAGCGCATCAAAGCAATACTTGTTAAGGGATATGTTTCCAGCTCGCGCGTATGGTCATATATTAATAGCTCTGAGCCTAAAGTCCCATCCCAGTTAACATCAAAAACGGTCGGTTGATTTCGAGGATAAACAACTTCATCCATAGGTATCTGCACAACTAGAGCCTGACCATCCAGGTAGTATTCCACCGGTATGAAGAAGCGTTCCACGGAAGGGACAGGTGGATCAAGACGATTTTGCACATGATCCCGCGCCAAATCTTCGATTCGATAATTTACGTTATGAAAAATTCGTTCGACTTGATCTTGAAGCAAGGGCGCCAAACGACCTAAAAGATAGCTAGGCTCTTCTCTTAAGTGAGAAAAATCCGCAAGCCCAAGATCAGAAGTGCTGGTAATGTCATGGCGATAACCAATTGAGCGACCACCTTCACCGCTTCCCAAAAGATAACCAGTAAATTTTTCTAAAAGACCATACAGAACGTCCATCCGGTAATCGGCAATTCGGTCTTCTATTTGCTGTAACTCGCGGGTGAGCTGCTGTTGTTCTTCGGCGCTGTAATTAGACTCAGCCAATTGTTGCTCAATAAATTGGGCATTATTTACAAGAGTATCATAATCTTCTGTTACAGGAACGACGATTAAGTCAGCGAACAATTGCTTCTCCAGTCTTTGCGCTGCACTAGTCACACTCAATTCGAACGGATAAGGATCCCGTAACATGATTGGAGTATAATAGCGAAACAAGATATTTTGCTCAGCTTGAGTCACCTGGCTGAGAATTTCCTGTTCAAATATCCCTGCCTTGATCATCTGGGGCACAAGCGCGATATTGTCAGTATACTCAGAACCAAACAGATACTCGACCCGAACCCCTCCTGCAATTGGGAAAATATTCGCTTGTCCCAATTGGACACTATGGGCATAACTATTCATGAGCTTATCTGGGCTCGTTGGAGCATCATAACGAATTTGGATCACATCATGGGCTATCCCTTGGCGCCTATTGCGTCCCTCTGGATTAGAAAACCACGACGTAGAAGCGGTTTTATCCCACAGGGCAATTTCTGTAGTATCATGATGAATATAGAGAGCCAAGTAATCATTCTCTGCAGCTAGGATAAAATCAGCTGGAATCTGTGCTGCTAAGGGCAAAGTCAAACTAAAGAACAAACATGCAATTGCGAGTAAACCTAGATATCGCATTTTTTCACCCCCTATAACCGTAGTACTAATTCGACATAAACCGACGATACAAACCCTGCTACAACATTAATTACATGCACAAACAGCAACGAGATAAACAAAACAATGCCAATCCCCACCACCGTTAAAAGGCAGGTCCAAAAATTCTTCCTAGTGTCATAGTCATGAATTGTCATCATACCAATAAACACTAAAGCAATCGTCCATAGCGCCCCAATGATTCCAATAAAGTAGTAAAATGTCCCCTCTTCCAAAGTCAAATAATTACTCACAAACGTTAAGGGCAAATTTATTACCACAAAAGGGACTAAACCGTAAGCAGTCGTGATGATAATATCCGTGAGTGTTCCCTTCCCATCCATCAAAGTAGTCAAAGCCCAGTTCACTACCGCCCACAGGAAAAAAGGCACCAAGACACTCACTAATTCGATCAAGACATTGAGTTGGGAAAGATCCCGAGGATTAAAGATAAACCCAGTATACTGCCGCATCACTATATAAGTTAGGGAAACCATACCAACAATGGTGAGAGCTGCTCCCATTGTTCCTCGTTTTTCATGTTTGAGATCCCAAAACCCATCATAAGGATGGAAGATCACATGTTTCGCATAGCGGAGACTTGTCAAGTAACCTTGTGGGTTTTTTACTGCTACAAATCTGGAAGCTGCAGCCTCGCTGTGGGTTACCCCACCCTGTGCAGTTAAAAGCTTTGGTCGCAGTTTCACCCAGATAAAGGCCACTCCCAAAATTATGAATATTCCGCTCATCACTTTGCCAAAATTCTGTGCCATTACCTCGCCGCGATAAAGACCGAAGGCTTTTGAGTATTGTTCCCGATTGTTACCTAAGCGGAAATTAGCCATCGCTTCTGCAAAGTGCTCTTGTCGAAGAAGAGCTGTGCCAATGCCTGTATAGGCCATGTCATAATTTAAATTATATTGTAGTACCTCACCCCACAGCTCTGCAGATTGTTCGTAATTTCCCCCTTGGTACTCACCAATCGCGGCATGGATAAGCCGGGCATAGGCGGTCGGTTCATAAACAACAACTCGATTGGCACCTCGATCCACGATCAAAATAGTATCATCTAGTACGTCTAAAGCCACTGGCACCCGTAAGCTTGCAGTGGTATTTCCCAGTCCTCCAAAAACATATAAAAGATGCCCATCACTTTCATAGGTGAAGACGCGGCCCCGTTGGCGATCAAGGACAGAGTAGAGACCATTTGAACGAGCAACGATATCTATAAAGGCTGACGAACGCACATCATCCGTGATCCGGTATTCCCGCGCAGTGGGTACATCACCAATTGGATGAAAGAAACCATTCTTACGGATTACATCAGTACCACTAGGATTCAAGCGTCTGATTTGGTTGTTTTCAGCTACATAGAGAAAACCGCGCTCATCTAAATCTACCGTACTGTATTCTGTAGGAAGGAATAAGGCCATTTGGCCTCTTTGTTCCTGTGTAGCAATCTGTGCCCAAAAGCGTTCTAAGATCGTCGGCCTCACTAGAGGTGCCCCAAGAAAGCCGCGAAAATTGCCATCCACATCAAATTCGAGCAAGCCTTCGTAAATACCATCGGCTAACACATAGATACGCCCACCTTGATCTACTGCGACTTGGAAAGGACGATAGTTAAAATTCTCAGGCAAAGCACCTCTTAAATCAGTCTGGGGGGATCCAATGATCCGTACAAAATCTCCAAAAGTTGTCAGCTCCACAAGCCGTGAATTGTCCCGATCGGCAATATATAGCCGTTCTTGCTCTGTGACATAGAGGGCAATAGGTGAGCTGAAGTTTTGCTTAACACCATCTTTGACAAAACCATCGATCACTTGACTAAGTTCTAGACTTTGGTCAAGTTTTAAAATGCGGTGATTACCCGTATCGGCGATAAAAACTTCCCCGGTAGTAGACACAGCAATATCGCGCGGTTCTCTTAAAGGTGAAGTACCCAGTGCTGAGCCATCAATAATACTCTGAGCAATGTAAGCCTGGGCAGCAGGTACCGGATTACCATAAAAATCATAGGTATAACTCGCATATGGAGCGGCAAATGCCAGTTGACCCCCGCCAAGAACTACACAGATAATGAACCAGCCAACTAATTTGCGCACAGATCTCACCCCTTCCTGCTTTATTCCTTCAAGCCGGAGGTGCCCATCGTTTGAACCACACTCCGCTGGTTAACGATAAAGACTGTTACTGGAACGATCATCATTACCAAAGCAACGGCAGCGCCAACACCAGCCCGGGCAATGCCTCCTGCCACAATTTGATTTAAGGCATACGGCAACGTCTTCAAGTTCTCACTATAGATAAAGGTGCTCCCAGTATTGCCCCATAAGCTCTGGAACGATAAAATAATGAGAGTTAACCAGGCAGGCCTCACAGTGGGCATCGCTACTTGCCAAAAAACTTGTACCTCACTAGCTCCGTCAATCCGGGCCGCTTCTAAAAGACTATCCGGTACCATTTGATCCATAAACTGTTTCATCAAAAATAAGCCTAGACTCGATGCCCATGCTGGTATGATTACCGCTCGGTAACTATCGATCCATCCCAGATAAGAGATGGTAAGGTAATTCGGAATAGCAGTTACCTCAGGAGCAAACATTAAGGAGATCACAATTAAATTAAAGATTACCCGCGAACCGGGAAAACGATGTTTAGAGATGGCAAAAGCACACAAGGAAGCAAATAGCACATGGCCTGCTGTTCCCACGCTTGTAATAATCACGGTATTGAGGAGATACCGGGAGATGGGTACCCACGACTCTGCCATCAGGATTCCCAAATCTTTAAAATTATCAAGTGTTGGATTACGCACAAAAAACCGCGGTGGAAAGAGAAATAACTCATTCAAGGGTTTAAAAGCGCTACTAATTACATAGACCATGGGCAGTGCCATAAAGGCTCCTAAAATTACTAACATTAGTAAGGAGGCTACATCTCCACCAGAAGAACGGGTGACGCGTTTCCGATAAATGGGTAGTCCCACACTCTCTCCTCCTCTCAACCAATTTTCCGTAGTAAGCGTTGGACAAGTTGTTGTGTGCCTAGCATCACCAGAAACAGTAGCGTTGCGATGGCTGAGGCGTATCCCATTTCAAAACGAATATTACCATAATCCATTAAGTGTGTTATTACTGTGTGCCCAGCATAATCTGTACTCGGAAATCCTACCAATGCTACAATATTGCTTCCGGCAGCAAAGGATGTGGTTATGGAGATGATTGCACCAAACATCAGTTGAGGCCGCATTGCTGGTAAAGTAATAAACCACAATTCTTGCCAGCGATTGCGAATCCCATCGAGGGCACCAGCTTCATAGAGCGTATCATCGATGCCTTGCAGGCCTGCAATAAAGGCCAGGAATGATGTACCCAAACTCATCCACAAAGTGACCAAAATTGTTACGCACATGAGTGTATCGGGATTTGTTAACCACCGAACAGGTTCATAGATGATTCCTAAGCGAATAAGGACACTATTAACCCAACCATAGGCATCACCACTAAAGAGAATGGTCCAAATCATAAATACGTTGCCCGAAATAGACGGGGCATAAAATAATAACGTTAAAAATGTTCGTACTGTTGGCTTGAGTTCATTAATAAACCAGGCTAAGATAAGGCAAAGCATATAGCTTACAGGACCTGTAATTGCAGAAAATAAGAAGGTGTTTTTAACCGCTATCAAAAAAACGTCATCGGCAAAAAGTAATTTCACGTAATTAGCCCAACCTACCCAGACTGGTGGCTGGAGCATGTTGTATGAAGTGAAACTCAATCCTACTGCGATCAGGACTGGAACTACAGTAAACAGTAAGAACAGGATCACGTAAGGGGCGGCAAATAAATAGGAGATGCCCCACTTCTTAAAGAACGCCCCACTTCTCATGGCCCATTCGCCCCTTCCCGTTTATTAACACCTAATTCATCCCGTTTTGAAGTGATCTCATCATTCATCACCCGATTGTAATCCAAGAGGGTTTCTCTAATTGGTGCCTGTTGCTCCACAACCCTGCGGAATGCGTTGTCTAAATGGCGGCCAACCATGTAGCCTCCCGGGACTTCTGGAACGCCTTGCACCCAGGCAAGTTGTTCCTGCAGTTTCCGGTAATCTTCGATCGGCCATGGTAAATTACGTAGTGTCTCTGGATTTGCGGTTGGATAACGGGCAGCCGTACCCATTAATGCTTCCAAATCTAGTGCATACCGGGTTTGCACATCTGCCCCTGTCCACCATTTCAGAAATTCCCAGGCAGCGTCTTTGTCTGCCGCACTGCTTAAGATTACGCTTGCTGTTCCACTTGCAGGCACAGTCCGATCAATTGTGCCATCAGATTGCATGACACCAGGAACCGGAGCGAATCCCCATTCACCTCTAAGCTCAGGAGCAAAAACGGTCAGGGTATTATAAAGCGTATATGGTGCGATCAACAGAGGCATTTCTCCAAGGCGAAATCGGTTTTCCGCATTATACTCTACTGGTAGATCATACAGTTCATATAGATCAGTCCAAAACTGAAAAGCAATAAAGGCAGCTTGGGTATGGAGATTTGTTTGAACAGCATCTTCAGCAAACAATTCGATCCCTTGTTGGTTAAGCAACATGAGGAAGCTCAAGACCCCTTGGCTAGCCGAAAGACTACCGCCCCCTGCAGGAGCTTCACCAATATTTCCCCCTACGTTACGATTAATTTCTGTATAAGGTAACCCAAAGTTCATGTTATCTTTCTGGAGTTCTGGGATGATATGTAACACATCATCCCAAGTCTGGGGAATAGTGAGTCCCAATTCATTGAGGATATCCTGGCGATAAAATAGCATAAAGAAAGGTAGCTGTTCAGGAAGGGCGTAGACACTGTTGCGAAAGGTAAACGGTTCTAAAGATGCTGGATAAAAACGATCGCCAATTTCAGGATAATCAGGTAGATCTGCTAAATTTAATACCGCCCCTCGCAACCCAAAGTTCATTGGTTGGGAAGGATCCACACCTAAAGCCACATCAGGGCCCTGGCCAGCAAGGGTTGCTTGGAGAAGAATATTCATGTTCACAAGTTCTAAATCAACCCGAATTCCTGTTTGCGGAGTAAAGCTGTCCTCAATAATGGTCTTGAGAGCTTGAGCTTGATCCCGCCCCGTACCAATCCATACCTTAACTGTACGCTCACCCGCAACATCCCCTACATCACCAAGAGAGCTGTAGTCATGAGTAAACGAAGCAATCAGTTTTGCGAGTTCATGCCGGGCAGTTTGCCCCATGGTTGGTGCTGCCGGGGGTAGTTTTTGTTCAGGACTTGCCACTAGAAAGTAATCGATTTGGAGGGGTTGTTCCATCGTTTGCAATATCCAAGTACCTAAAGCACTTAGATTGTCCCGATACTCGCTTAAGCGGACTTGAATTGATTCGGGCGCCTGTGCCATACTCTCTAGTTGCAAAGCTAAATTGCGCACTGTGAGCATATGGCCACCGCGTTGGCCTGTAGTTTCTTCCATCTGGTCAGCGATCCCATGGAGAATTTCTGCTTCCTTCGCCATTTGCACTAAAACCTCAGGAATCCGCTCTGCCAATTGATAATCTCGCAAAGGATCAGGATCGGGGGATACCACCATAATGATTGCCCGATAAATGGTGTTAAGTTGATATAGACTCTCTTCTACAGCCTGAACTAAGTCTGCCTGATCACCTAAGACAACTTCGAGAGTTATTTCATGATCGCCCTCATCTAAGTAAATCAAATAAGGTTCGTTCTGATCTCCTAAGACGTGCATTTGATAACTCGTTGAATAGGGAAATTCGACTGCATTAAGTTCGGAAAAAGGAACCTCACCATTAATCAATACACGCCGATTACTAGAGATACCGCGGCGAATATTCTGTTTTGCCTTAAAGGCGATCTTATATAATCCCGATTGGGGCACAGTAAACTCCCACGTAATCCATTGGCCTGGTTGATTAAAGCGCCACCCTCCGATAGAATTGAGGCGTATTTCAGCTGGATGATAGGGTTCCATAGTGGGATCGCCCGTATCTGAGATGGGAAACAAGGTCGAATGAGAGCGATAGAGAGCCTCTTCTCCTTGGATCTTCACAAGCACACCAGTTGCATGGTGCTCAGGCCATGTGGTTGCAGCCTCATGATAGGCAACAGGCTGCGCAACCTGGCCAATAATTAACTCCCCGATTACCATCGGTTCTTGATGAGCTATTAAGCGAATTGTGTTCGGCCCTCGGGCAAGATAGAACAAAAATGGTTCTTGAGTGTAACCGCGCGAATCCATTAGCGGTTGCCTTTGCCAGGCTGGATATTCCACTTGAGCAGGACGTATCTCATTACCCAAACTATCGCGGACAATTGGGCCAGCATCGCCGAAGATGCGGTGGAAGATCAAATAACGGGCTTCTGCAAAAGGACGTTCGCCATTAATTAAGATCTCTTGCTCCATACTGGTTCCGCGACCCTGCACAGGGTAATACACGAGGGTTATATTGTAAAGACCGGTAGCAGGCACATCTACTGTCCATTCGATATAGCCTTCTTCTTCCAAAAGGGCGTTTCCATGAGTGTCTAATGTAACCAAAGATGTTCTTGTCATGGCAGTTCCGTCCACTCTTAACTCAAGATTGGGGCGTGCGATCTTATTCAGGCTATGCAGATACTCATGATAACGGATTTCACGGCTAAAAGTTACATCTGGACACACTATGCCCATAACGACTAGGACAAGCATTAAGATAGTAAAGTTAATTTTAGTGTTGTGTCCGTAACGGTTCACTTTTGCCCATCCTTTCTGGAAATGAGTTTTAATAAACCTCCAGCTCAACCAAGGCACATTGGCGACTAGAGCTTTTGGGTATACAACTAACTTTTAGATAATTTGCTTCTATTGGTTGGGAAAGGATAATTTGGTTAAGACCTGGCGATCCACCAGATATTTTGCTAAGTTCTACCCAATGTTTTTCATCCTGCGATATAGAAATTACATAGGATGCGGGATGAAGATCCCTTTTCCAACGCAATTTCAGGCGCCTCACTAACTGTATGCTTTCAAAATCAACGCTGATCCACGGCCTCCGATCGTTAGGCGCCGGTTGCCACGCAGTACCCCAGTCACCATCAACCGCTCCCTTACCGGAAAATGCTGTTTCTAAAGCAGATGAAACTCTAACCGGCTTGGCGAAAGCCAAATGCCCAGTAGGTAAAGGAATGCGTTGCAATGCATCTTTTGACTTCACTGGGTAGGCATAAGTGACTCCATTTCGCACTCTGCAACCTTCTAGAATCTCATCCGCAAATTCCCCAGGGAGAATCACGAGAACTGCAGCTTGGTCAGGTGCTAACTCAATTCGCAACCGATCGCGAACTTTTGTGGTAATGAAATGCTGCGAGACCAAATCAAATACATCGACTGCTTGATCCTGACCAGGGTTCTCCCAGTCTATTTCTACAAGTTGCCGTTGATTGTATGGATTATGGAGCAAGTACGTAGGATAAGAGGCAGGACCATGAAATTCGGTTCGCACTAGATCAATCCTTAGAATTCCGGGAACGTTCGTCTCCGTAAATAGGCCGCCAAGAAAACCTACTGACCAAGCGCCATAGGGATTAAAAAAACCAGGCTGATCCCCTGTAGCATAGGGAACTGTCTTTCCTTGATGGCGCACCCCTTCATAACAAATGTTCTCAATCCCTGTAGCCTGAGTCCAAGCATGATTTCGTTGCATTTCGGGAGGCAGATCGTCAGGGAAAAACAAGTTACTGTTGACATAGACATGAAGAAGCCATTTAGCGATTGAACGGGCATATTGGGGTGCATACCTCACCATAGGTGCAATGAGACCTGCAGTAACAAAGGTATTCATTGCAAAAGCATAGCCATTTGAATCAGTAGTACTACCAGCGAGTCCATGGGCATCATAATCACCCCAACGGTCTTGGATGATTCCCCATCCCGGGCGCGCCGCCGATGAAAAATCAAAGACATAACTAAGAAATTTCTCGATGGGAAAATCTGTACTTTGCTCAGCATTCAAACGTGCAGCTAGGCAAGGTCCATAAGAACCAAGGATCTCATAATAAGGATTATCTGGGTAGTTTGCCATTTCTGTCATACAATCCAAGGATGCTTGTAGATACTCTGCATCTCCCCACAAAACATAGGATACGTAAAACAAGTAAGCAAGGCCAATAGCGGCATCTGGTTCTACCCAAAAATCTGAATCACATGGTTGCATCTTGTAAAAATCAAAGCCTGTATGTTCGAAGTTATGCTTCAAGTGAGGGATAGCTTGGAGCCAGCTACTAGCAATCTGGCGCATCTTTTTGCGCCGTTCGGAATTGCTAGGATTTAAAGCATCCAGATGAAAATATAAACAACTAGGAAAGATATCATACCAAAATGTTCCACTTGTTTGCGCAGAGTCTATTTGATTGAGTACTAAACCATGACCATTAATCTCTGTATAATAAGCATCAGCCAGGGCTACCCAATTGCGACCCTGAAATCTAGTCAAGTCAAATCCTGCTAATCCTCCGCCAACTAAGGCACCTAAGCAAGTCAGAGCTTCTGCCTGTTGCCCATTGCGCCCGACGTAACTTGGGATATTAAAAACAGCACCGCGGTATCCGCCACGAGTGGGTTGCGAAAGCTGAGTTATTTTTAAGAGGGGTTGATCCAGTCCCTTTGTTTCTTCTGAAAAAACTAAACGCGCATAGCTTTGGGCTATTTTAGTCCAATTCCGCCCCCGTAATGGTCTGGGAATTTCGGGGAATTGCTCAATATAGGCCAACTCCACTTGGGGGATAGTTTGCACAATTATCGATCGCTCCCTCTAAAAGACGATTTTATTCAGTTCAATCCCAGCCACCCCAATTACTTCATCTGCTCCACCATAGTAGACGAAAAGGAAGTCATCTTTAATAACTTGCCCACAACTAAATACTACATTGGGTACATGCCCAACTTTTTCCCATTCCAGTTCTGGCTCAAGGATGGGTTCTGGCAAACGTTGCACAACTTTGGTAGGATCCTTACCATCTAAAAGGGCGGCGCCTAAACGATAGTTCTTTTCATTATCGACGGCATGATAAAGCATGAGGTAGCCTTGGCGAATGCGAATCGGTTGTCCCGCAATCCCAATCTTATTTTCCTCCCACCCACCAGGGATAGTCTTCATAATGATCTGGTGTTCTTCCCAGTCCTGTAAGTCAGCGGAAAATGCCGCCCAAATATGGGGTAGTCTTCGGTGGAAGAGCATGTATTTTCCGTTTATTTTCTCTTCAAGAAAACCAGCATCCTTATTAGGCTCATCAAGGATAACCCCATGCCGTTGCCAAGTACGCAAATCTTTCGATGAAGCCATCGCGATCCTATGATCATCCCAGGCTCTACCCCCAAAGGTCGTATAGAGCATATAAAATGTATCGCCTATTTTACTGATGCGGGGGTCTTCCACGCCCCAAGCTTCTTGCGCGCCTTCTCCCATATAAATGGGTTGCGTTTCCCGGGTAAAGTTGATCCCGTCATCACTTACTGCATAGCCAAACGACGAAGTGAATTTATGCCTTTTATCCGGCTCAGAGTGGGCTAAAACAGAGAAATCACGATCGGAAGCCCGATAGATCATGTGAACCTTGCCTTGATAGAGCGTTACACCGCAATTAAAAACAGCAGCCCTTTCCCAAGGATGTTCAGCAATTGGTTCTAAAATCGGTTGTTTAGATAAACGACGTAATTTAAACATAAAATGCCTCCTGCTATTTTTGCAACTGTTTTACTGATTTGCGAATGATTAATTCTGTTCCCAAGGTAATTCGCAAAGGGACATCAGCATCTTTGTTTACTAACAGTTCATGTAACCGTCGGGCTGCCATAGCCCCCATGCGATGTTTGTGAATATGAACCGTGGTGAGAGGCGGATTGACATACTCACTTAGTTCCACATTATCAAAACCAACTAAAGAAAGATCCTCTGGTACTTTTATTCCTGCAGAGTCACATGCTTGGAGCACTCCAAGGGCTGTGCTGTCGTTATCAGTGATAATGGCAGTCACAGGCATCCCGCGCTCCAGTAAGGCCTCCATCCCCTCACGCCCTTGATCCACTTGTGGTCCGGGTTCAGAGTGGATCCAGCCCCACTCATGCTTGCGAACAATCCCGTTTTCTCGAAGAGCAGCCCGGTAACCATCGTAACGTTCTTGTAACGAACGGTGAGAGAGAGGTCCGCCAATAAACCCAATTCGCTCATGGCCTTGACTGACAAGATAATTTACCAAGCGCATAATTCCTCCTCGATTGTCTGTCACCACACAATCCACTGTCATATCTGGCAACCAGTTATCGACTAAAACAGCGGGAATATCATAGGATTTTGCCTGTTGGATAATACCTGCATAAACGTCAGCCCCCACGAAGATCAAGCCATCAAGATGCCCACTTTTGTGCAATTCCCACAGGCTACTATCATCAGAGTGGGCGATCGTCTGGAAGAATACTTTATATCCATATTTTTGGCACTCATTTTCCACACCAACCATCACAGTGCCATAAAAGGGATCTGCCGGAAGAGACTGAAGTCTAGCATTGAATACAATGCAAATATTCTTTAAGGCTATATCACTTTTAGCTGGTTTAAAGTCATATCCCATCTCGTGGGCTTTTTCCATAACTTGCTGGCGAGTCTGCTGGCTAATCCTCCCCTGCCCTGTTAAAGCCCGGGATACAGTGGTGACCGATAGGTCTAATTTTGCCGCGATATCTTTTAAGGTTACTGCCACAACAAATCCCCCTGTCCTCATCTTTCTGTTTTATCTATTACCAAAGGGATCTGGAATCAAAATCCGACCCGCCTCTGCATCACTAAGGCCGGCATAGAGCCAAGCTGTTCCATCTTTCAACCGCATTAAGCCACCACTAAATAACACATCTTGTAAATCCGGGCGTTTACTAGCACCACTAGGAAAGTCACTGCGAGTACCAATTATCTGCATGGGGCTGGCCTGTCTTTGGATAGGATCAAAAACAAAAGTCATACCATAATAATGGCGAGCGCCCGATTGATCGAAATGAGCAATGTGCCCTACCACACCTAACGCTCCATCTGCTAACAAGTGTACTTCGTTGGCGCCCCCCCACTCCTCAGGAACAAACTGTTCTAACAAGGTAGCATCCATAATAGTCTGCGGAGTTAACTCGTTTAAACTGGCGATTTGCGTATAACCAATGGTGCCTCGACCGCCCACCTCTCCCTGGGGACGGGTGAATACAGCTATAGAACCGTCTGGTAACTCCGCCAAGCGAATATCTTTCATTCCATCTGGCCCAGAAGCAAAATATTCGAGATTGCTTAGATTAGCTCCCCGATAGAATTTTGTGCGCCAACTAAGAGCATCGGTGATCATCGGATGGGGGAAAATCTCCACACCCCCGAAAACTAGTTCGTCGTGGATGTGTGTCCAAAAGGGATCTTGCAAATTAAACTGAGGAAGATCGGTGGCTAGCATCCACTTGTCTTCATGTTGCCGAAAGAACATCACTTGGGAATTTTCTGAAGAGCGGGGTTCTACTCGAGCAGGAATAATCCACTCTTCACCCTCAAGTAAGGGAGCGGCAATGTTGTACACATCTTGCTTTGTAACTCCATTAAATATAAGCTTTTCAGATTTTAGGACTTGTCGATGCCGATCATACTCCTGCAAGAGTTCTGTGCAAGCTTGTTTCATAATCCATATCCCACCTGGCAAAGTTTGCGCAATTTGCGCAAACTGTGTAATGTAATTGTATTTCGTTGTTATGTCGATATATACTTCTGCCAAATACGCGTTTTTCCTCCCTTTAATTAAAAATACTTGTGCTAAATTGCGCGACTTATGACCTTGAATGCGCAATTATTGCGCAAAGCCGACATGTGAAATATTGCATAATAAAAGACGGTTCATGCTCCTACCGTATTCTATATCGCGAAAATTAACCTATTTTGTTTCAAAACCAGCGAATTTGCATATTATGCTTGTGACGCTCCATCGATTTTTTGACCAGCTCTTCTAAATTGAATAAAGAGCGTGGACTTGCATTGTACAGTGATAGGCACAGCGAAATAGCGAAAAAGCCCACGACAAGGACATTTGTCCCCCATGGGCTCGAAAAAGTGTTGTACCTACAGGTTTTCTTGTAAGGGTACGGGCAA
>CAZAJB010000042.1:8646-19683 GCA_964485345.1 uncultured Clostridiaceae bacterium | reverse complement strand
GTCCCGTTGATTTTGCCTATCAAGACGGCGAGCAGCGCGTAGAGGCACACATCAATGAGCTTCCTCAGAATAGACTGTTTACAGACATAGGGAGCCAGAGCATTGAACGTTTCAAAGCGGAAATTGCCAAGGCCGGTACCATCTTTATCAATGGTCCCATGGGCGCCTACGAGAATCCCCTCTTATCCCTAGGGACAGACAGCATTTGGAATGCCATGGCAGAGGCTCCTGGCTATACGGTGGTAGGCGGGGGAGACAGTGTGAGTGCAGCCTATCGGTTTGTCAAAGACCCAGAGGAGAATTTCGATTATATCTGTACGGCCGGTGGAGCGATGGTGCGGTTTCTGTCCGGTTCTGAACTACCATTGATTAAGGCACTAAGAAAGGCATATGGGAGGCATATGGATGAAAAGGGAGCTTAGCCTGGCCTATGGGTCAGGTCACATGCGTTGCTCCATGAGCCAGGGGACGTATGCAGGCACGTACTTGCCCGTTAAGGCGGAAGCCGGCAGTTCAGGGGAATCTATGGTAGACGCCGCTCTCCAGAACCCCCTTGGCGCAGCGCGCCTTTCTGATCTGGTCTCCCCAGAGGATCAGGTTGTGATTGTCACCAGCGATCACACTCGGCCTTGCCCCAATGAGGCTGTTTTACCTCCCCTCTTGACGGAGTTAAATCGTGCCGGTGTGCCTGATGAGCAGATCACCATCGTCATCGCACTTGGACTACACCGCATGATGACAGAGGCTGAACTCCGCAAATCTGTTGGGGATGAGGTTTTTCAGAGGGTGCGGGTGATCAATCATGATGTCGACGATGTGGTGTTTCTTGGTACCACGAGTCGGGGAACACCGGTGGAACTATTTCGCCCGGTTGTAGAGGCGGATTTTAGAATTTGTGTAGGAAATGTAGAGTTCCACTATTTTGCCGGCTTTTCTGGCGGCGCCAAGGCCATCATGCCTGGCGTTGCCTCGGCAAAGGCTGTGAAAGCGAACCATTCCCATATGATTGAAAGCGGGGCATTGGCTACAAAGCTCCAGGGAAATCCAGTACGGGAAGATCTAGAAGAGGCCGTCAGCATGCTCGGAGCTCACTATATGCTTAATGTTATAGTCGATGAAGAACACCGCATTCGTCATGCCGCGGCGGGAGATGTCACACTAGCCCATCGTGAGCTGTGCGCACGACTGATTTCGGAAGGTTTGGCAGAGCTTCCCCAGCAGGTCGATCTGGCCATCGTCAGCGCAGGGGGCCATCCCAAGGATATCGACCTCTACCAGGCTCAAAAAGCCCTGGACAACTGTGCCAATGCGATCAAGCCTGGTGGCGTTATGCTTCTAGTAGCCGCGTGCGGTGAGGGGTATGGAAATCGAACCTTTGAGCAATGGATGACGTCAGGCAAGACGCCATCTGATTTGCTCTCTGATTTGCAGAATGAATTTGTCTTAGGCGGCCATAAGGCTGCCGCGATAGCGAAAGTTGCCCAGAATGCCACCATTATTCTGGTCTCCAGTGCTATGGCTCAAGAAAAGATGGTAGGAGTAGCAGTCGCCGATAGCTGGGAGAAGGGGCTAGAGAACGCCTTGCAACGTCTAGATACCGACTTTACCTACGCCGTATTTCCCTTGGGCGCTTCGACCCTACCAAAGGTACAAAGTGAGGTGTAATGATTTGAATACTGTGCAAGCTTCTGATCAGAAGAGACTAGAGGATTTCGCCCATCAGATCCGAGTTGCAACATTGAAAGAGCTGGGGCATCGGGGGTTTGGTCATTTAGGCGGTGCCATGTCAGTTGTTGAGTTACTTGCAGTGCTTTATGGGGGAGTCATGAAAATTAATCCACAAGACCCCAATTGGGCAGAGCGTGATTGGCTGGTTCTATCGAAAGGTCATGCCGGTCCTGCGCTTTATGCCACGTTGGCACTGAAGGGGTATTTCCCCGAAGAAATGCTACTGACCCTCAATGAGGGAGGTACCAAGCTTCCGAGCCATGCCGACCGCAATTTGACACCGGGAGTCGATATGACAACCGGTTCACTGGGGCAAGGTTTTTCTACAGGTTTGGGCGTTGCCCTAGGGCATAAGCTTGATGGAAAAGACAATTTCGTCTATATCGTCCTAGGAGACGGAGAGTGTCAAGAAGGGCAGGTTTGGGAAGGCGTCTTATTCGGTGGCAATGCCAAGCTGGATAATTTGATTGTTTTTGTGGACTTCAACAAGCAACAGTTAGATGGCTTTGTCGATGATATTAATCCCCTTGGCGACCTCGGTGCCAAATGGGAAGAGTTCGGCTGGCACGTCCAGAAGGTCGACGGACATAATGTCGCGGAAATTTATGCCGCTATCGAAGAGGCAAAAGCCGCCAAGGGCAAGAGCTCTGTGATCATTCTCGATACGATTAAAGGTAAGGGATGTCATTTTGCCGAGGCAGTAGAACTGAACCATCACATGCGCTTTACACAGGAACAGATCGCTGAGTCCCTGGCCATCTTGGAAGGGGGGGCATCGTCATGACCTTAATTCGCGATGACCGTGCTATGAAGGATGTTTATATAGATACCCTGATCAAATTGGCTAGCGAGGATAAGAACATTGTGGTCCTCGATGCAGATTTGATGAACTCCAATTCGACCATTCGGTTTATGAAAACCTATCCCGACCGTGCTATTAATGTGGGAGTGCAGGAGGCCAACATGATCGGGGTGGCAGCAGGTTTGGCTGCTACCGGCAAGATTCCGTTTTCCCACACCTTTTCTTGCTTTAATACTCGCCGGGCTCTCGATCAGATTTATATGTCGGTGGCCTACGCTAAGCTCAATGTGAGAGTCGTGGGGACAGATCCTGGCATTACTGCAGCCTTTAACGGAGGTACCCATATGCCCCTGGAGGATCTAGGGGTGGTCAGAGGTATCCCCACTATGACTGTCATTGAGCCAGTAGATAATGTCATGATGGAGGCCCTGGTCAGTGACGTAGCCTATTATGATGGCCCCATTTACTTGCGTATTAACCGTAAAGAACCGCTGAAAATCTACGCCCCTGGTACCAAGTTTACGATAGGTAAGGGAATGACGCTTAGGGACGGCGACGACGTAACGCTGATCGCCAGTGGAATTATGGTTGCTGAAGCATTGCATGCGGCCGAGCTCTTAGAAGAGCAGGGAGTCAGGGCGCGAGTGGTGAACATCTTTACCCTCAAACCCATCGACAAGGATCTCATTGTCAGCTGTGCGCAGGAGACTGGGGCCATTGTTACCTGTGAGAACCACAATATTATCAATGGATTAGGTTCAGCGGTGGCTGAAGTTCTTGCTGAAAACCATCCGGTACCCTTAGAGCGAGTGGGCGTGCAAGACTTCTTTGGCGAAGTAGGCCCCCTTGATTATTTGCAAAAGCGTTTTGCCATGACGGCCGAGGACATCGTCCAGAAAGCGCAAAGGTGCTTATCACGTAAAGATAAGGGAGTGTAAGGAATGAAACTCATCAACCGTAAAGAACCCTATGACTGGGGCTATACAGCCATTACCACTGAAGGCGAAGCTGTGCAAGATACATTGATGGACTTTGGCATTCTTCGCCTGCAAAAAGGGAAATCACAGCGCCTGGTCACAGAAAAAGAAGTCGCTTACCTCTTAATGGATGGAGCGGTTCGATTCACCTATGGTGATCAAGTTGCTCGTGCCCAGCGGAGTTCCATATTTCATGAGTCTAGTCCTTGTTTACACGTCCCTCCTGGGACTTCTGTGGAGATTGTGGCCGAGTCTGACTTGGAGCTGGCCATCACCGCTACCACAAACGAGAAGCAGTTTGCCCCGGTTTTTTATTCAGCTGAGGATGTCCGCAGTGAACAGCGGGGCCAAGGTACTATGCAGGAGACGTCGACGCGCATTGTGCGGACCATTTTCGACAAGACAAATGCACCTGACGCCAACCTCGTTTTAGGCGAAGTGATCAATCATCCCGGCAAATGGTCCAGTTACCCGCCTCATCATCATATCCAGCCTGAGATTTATCACTATCGGTTCTTACCAAACCAGGGCTTTGGGGTTTGTGTACTTGATGACGATGAGGTATTAAAGGTGACACATCAATCCACCGTGAAAATCGTGGAAGATGAGGTTCATCCCCAATCTACAGCCCCGGGATACGCTATGTATTATCTATGGGTTATTCGTCATCTCGATGACAACCCGTATATAGAGCCAACCTTTGTTCCGGAACATTCCTGGGTGCGGGAGCCAGATGCGCAGATTTTCCCTGATAGGAGGAAGTAGCTGTGGGTCAAACAACTAGACTAACCACTGCACAGGCTTTACTGAAGTTTCTTGATAACCAGTATGTAGAGTTTGATGGTAAAGAGTATAAGTTTGTTAATGGTGTTTATGGAATTTTCGGTCATGGCAATGTGTTGGGTATTGGGGAAGCACTGGAAAACATGGAAGACCTGTCGCTCCGCTACTACCAGGGTGTCAATGAACAAGGGATGGTACACGCGGCAACAGCCTATGCGAAGCAGCACAATCGTTTGCAGATCATGGCCTGTACCAGCTCCATCGGACCAGGCGCCCTCAACATGGTTACAGGAGCGGGTACTGCCACAGTCAACCGTATTCCAGTTCTGTTGTTGCCTGGAGACACCTTTGCAGACCGCCAGCCAGATCCCGTGTTACAGCAGGTAGAAATGCCTCACGACTATACCATAACTGTAAATGATGCCTTTAAGGCTGTGAGTAAATACTGGGATCGTATTCAAAGACCGGAGCAGATCATGGAAGCAGCTTTGGCAGCCATGCGTGTCTTAACAGATCCAGCGGAAACCGGTGCTGTGACTCTGGCCCTGCCCCAGGATGTGCAAACAGAAGCTTATGACTATCCAATCAAGTTTTTCCGTAAGCGGATTCACCATATAGAAAGGCATATTCCGGTACCAACAGCCATTGAGAGGGCTGCGCAACTGATCAAAAGCAAAAGACGTCCTCTGATTGTGGCCGGTGGCGGCGTCCATTACTCCTTGGCAACCGATACATTGCGTGAGTTTGCCGAGGCCTTCCAGATTCCCGTCTCAGTGACCCAGGCAGGTAAGAGCTCTATGATCTGGGATCATGATCTCAATATGGGCGGAGTAGGTTCAACCGGAACAACAGCTGCCAATATCCTGGCCAAGGAGGCAGACCTTATTCTTGCAGTAGGTACGCGCCTGGCTGATTTTCCCACCGCATCGAAGACAGCTTTCCAAAACGAAGATGTGGATATTGTCAGTATCAATGTGAGTCGTCTTGATGGGCTTAAGATGGACTCAACCTCCATTATTTCCGATGCTCAGCTCGGTTTAAAGGAGCTTCAGAAGGTGCTTCAAGCAGCGAACTACAAGCCCAGTTACACCCCGCAAGAATTAGGGAAGCTGAAGCAGGATTGGAACGAGGAAGTGGATCGCCTCTATACGCTTGAATCGGCTGAAGGCATCGTACAAACAACAGCCCTGGGTCTCTTCAATGACTACGTAGAAGATAGTGACATTGTGGTCTGCGCTTCTGGTAGTCTACCTGGTGATCTGCATCGTCTGTGGCGCTCTAAGGGTATCAAGACCTATCATATGGAATACGGCTTTTCCTGTATGGGTTATGAGATCTCTGGGGCCCTTGGCGTCAAGTTGGCAGAGCCTGATAAGGAAGTTTATGCTCTTGTTAGTGATGGAAGCTACTTGATGCTCCATTCTGAACTTCTGACCAGTATACAAGAGGGTGCCAAAATCAATATTGTGATGTTTGATAATGGTGGTTTCCAATGCATCAAAGACCTACAAAAGAGCCGTGGTAGTAAAGACGGGTTCGGAAACGAACTGCGCTATCGCTCCCCCGAGACCCAGAGGCTCGACGGGCAATATATGCAGATCGATTTTGCCCAGATGGCTGGGGCTTTAGGAGCGAAAACCTTTACCGTGCGCAGCTTAGAAGAGCTGCCTGCTGCTTTGCTTGCCGCCCGGAATGAGCAACGAAGTACGCTCATTGATATCAAGATCATCCCGGGAACCCATTCTGCAGGCTATGAGTCTTGGTGGAGAGTGGGGGTGGCAGAAGCATCAACAAATCCTTCCGTCCTGGAAGCTCATAAGCGTGACCGTAAGTACTTAGGCGAACACAAGCAAAACTAGAAATGGGGTGGGAAAGTATGCTGAAAATGGGAGATGTACAATTAGGAATTGCGCCGATTGCCTGGACTAACGATGACATGCCAGAACTCGGTGGGGAGATCTCGTTTGAACAGTGTATTGACGAAATGGCTTTAGCCGGGTTTGTGGGCAGTGAAGTTGGCAACAAGTATCCACGGGATCCAGAGGTGCTAAAAAAGGCTCTTGAACCGAGGGGGCTGCAGATTGCTAGCGCTTGGTTCAGTTCGTTTTTGACCACAAAGGAACTGGGCGAAACAGCGACAGAGTTTATCAAGCACCGCGATTTTTTGCATGCTATGGGTGCAAAAGTCATCGTCGTAGCTGAACAGGGACATTCAATCCAAGGTCAAATGGACACACCGCTCCATGCCAACAAGCCTATTTTCACCGATGCTGAATGGAAAAGACTTGTTGATGGACTGCATCATTTAGGCGAGTTAGCTCACGAGAAAGATATGCAAATTGTGTACCACCATCATATGGGAACAGGAGTGCAGACCTTTCCAGAGGTCGACCGCCTTATGGAAGCTACAGACCCCAAGCGGGTATCATTACTCCTAGACACAGGACATATTGCCTTTGCCGGTGGCGACCCAGTTTTGATGGTCAAGAAATACGGGCCACGCATTAAGCATGTTCATTTTAAGGACTTGCGGGCTGACGTAGAGGGTGCCGTAGAAACAGAACAATTGAGCTTCTTGCAGGCTGTAAAACGGGGTGTTTTCACCGTTCCTGGCGATGGCCGCATTGACTTTGCTCCGATTATTGATGCCCTGAATCAGATTGACTATAAGGGATGGATCATTGTGGAGGCAGAACAAGATCCCGCACTTGCTCCTCCATTGGAGTATGCACGCAAAGCACGGGCTTATATCAAGGAGAAGGCTGGTTTATAGGCACAAAGAGAGGCGGTATTGTATGAACAACAAAGTACGGTTTGGTGTGATTGGCGCTGGCCGCATTGGCAAGATTCATGTGGAAAACCTTTGCTATAATGTACCAGGTGCAGAAGTAGTCGTCATTTCCGAGGTCGAAGC
The DNA here is from genome assembly GCA_964485345.1 of uncultured Clostridiaceae bacterium. GTDB lineage: Bacteria > Bacillota > Limnochordia > Darwinibacteriales > Darwinibacteriaceae > UBA5420. The sequence goes on along the minus strand of CAZAJB010000042.1, from coordinate 12,479 downwards.
AGCCGTTCCGGCAACGAAAGAATGGGCTAAGCAGTTTGGCATCACAAACATTGTATCTGATCCCCAAATTGTCATATCCGATCCCCAGGTTGACGCAGTTCTAATCTGTTCACCTACTGATACACATGCAGACCTAATTATGGCCTGTGCAAAGGCTGGCAAGGACATCTTCTGCGAGAAACCTATTGCCAATGATATAGGCAAGACCAGAGAGGCTTTAGACGCCGTGGAGAGAGCTGGCGTCAAACTGCAAGTAGGGTTTAATCGTCGCTTTGACCCTAATTTCAAACGAGTGCGCCAACTGGTACAAACGCAGGAAGTGGGCGAACCCCATATCATTAAAATTACATCCAGAGATCCAGAACCGCCTCCGGCAGAGTATTCGAAGAGCTCTGGTGGTATCTTTATGGACATGACCATCCATGACTTTGATATGGCCCGCTATTTATCAGGTAGCGAAGTCACAGAAGTCTATGCCGCTGGAACAGTCTTGATTGACCCAGCCATTGGCGAAGCAGGGGATTTTGATACGGCCGTTATCTTGCTGAAGTTTGCCAATGGGGCGACAGGCGTTATTGACAATAGCCGTAAGGCAGTGTATGGCTATGATCAAAGGGCAGAGGTTTTTGGATCCAAGGGCAGTGCTGCAGCTTCTAACAAGACACCAACCACGGTGGAAGTCAGTACCGGGGAAGGCGTTTTCAGTGATAAACCGCTTTTCTTCTTCTTAGAAAGGTACATGGAGTCGTTTGCTCAGGAGTTGCGGGACTTTGTTGAGGCTCTGCAAACAGGAACTGAGCCCCCAGTGACCGGCAATGACGGTCTGCAATCCTTGTTAATCGCGCTAGCAGCCACTAAGTCGGCCCATGAAAATCGGCCGGTCAAGATAGCGGAGATTAGCTAGATGGAGGAGATCCGGGTAGGCGTCATTGGATCTGGACGGATGGGTAAGATCAGGGTGGAAAACCTGTCGAAAATGCCGGGCGTAGAGGTTGTTACCCTAGTCACACAGGATATTGATGACATTCTCCCGTGGGCCCATACTTGGGGAATCTCGAACATAACAGACGATGCTTCAAGGATTTTTGAAGATGAGTCGATTACAGCTGTTGTGATTTGCTCGCCAACTGACAGTCATGCGGAATATGTTAAGCAGGCCGCTCGCTGCGGCAAGCACATATTCTGCGAAAAGCCTATTGCCAACGGTGTAGCAGAGACCAAAGAGGTCCTAGACGTCGTGGCCGCGGCAGGAGTCGTTTTTCAGTTAGGGTTTAACCGACGTTATGATCCGAACTTTATCAAGCTGAAGGAACTTTGCAGCTCCGGTGAGTTAGGAGATATTCACGTAATCAACATCTCTTCCCGTGATCCTGTTCGCCCGGCTATTGAGTTTGTTGCGCATTCGGGCGGAATGTTTGTGGATATGATGATTCATGACTTTGACATGCTTCGATACCTCACGGGTAGCGAAATTGTGGAAGTATACGCCAACGGTGAAGTGCTGATCGATCCTAGAATAGGAGAGGCAGACGATGTGGACACTGCTGTTGTCGTGGTAAAACTGGCCAATGGTGCCATTTGCACCATCGATAACAGTAGAGAGACGCACTATGGCTATGATCAAAGAGTCGAGGTCTTTGGGTCTAAGGGCAGTGCTTATGCCAAGAACAAGACAGGCCACAATGTGGAGGTTAGCACCAAGGAAGGCGTGGAAAAAGACAGACCGCTCCATTACTTGGTGGAGAGGTACATGGATTCGTTCGGCGTAGAAATCCGTGGTTTCATTTCGGCCCTTCGCCAAGGTATCCCTCCCACTGTTGGTGGTGTCGATGGATTGAAGGCCTTACTCGGCAGTGTAGCTGCGGACCAATCCGCTCGCGAAAACAGACCAGTTAGAATTAGTTCAGTCAAGTAGAAGATACAAGAAACTCCCCTTGTGATAAATCACGGGGAGTTTTTTCTTATGCCAGAGGTAGATAACTCGTATGGACCGCTAGAAGATCGTCTAGGATCCTCTTGGCGACTAGAGCATCGGGTACCAATGGATGAATGGCTAAAGCCTGAAGGGCTAAGTCGTATGACCCGGTGAGAGCGGCTTTTGTAGCAAGGCGCTCATATGCTTTGACGACCTGCAACAAACCACGGCAGTGTTCTGGTATGGATCCGTCGATCTGATAGGGGTGCACACCGTTCTCATCGATAAAGCACTGCACCTCCACGACGTCTGTGGGGTCCAAACAGGAAAGGGTAGACCCATTAACAGTGTTAATGGTCGTAATCGTTGTCTTGGTTCCATGTAGGGCACGTAGCACGCGGAGAGCTATGCCTGAATAACCTGTAGGTTCATGATCTGGATTCGCTGGACCGTCTTGGCTAGCTTGCCAAACATCTTGAATAAGCTTGGTTAGTCGATTCTGCGAGGTGCCGATTGTTCTTTCCGTCTCAAGTTGCATGTAGGTAGCATCCCGTGCCCGGGAATAATGTTGGTAGAGTCGATATGCTTCCGTTCGTTCAGCGGGAGTATCCCCGAGATGCTGCAGGGAAGCAAAGAGCAGGTTGTTCAACTCATCGATCACCATGGCCCGGGTCATTCCTGCACTCTGCAGTCCTTGGACTATATCCTGGGTGCGATAATAGAACATCAAGTACTCATTGGGAATTACACCAAGGGAACGAATCAAAGCAGGAGGGATCATTTCTCTGCCGTGTCGAAGCAGCGCCTCATCATTTTGCAGGATTTCGGGTAGAATATCCTTCTTCTTGTACAGGATGCGCTTGATCCAACCTAGATGATTCAGGCCAAAGTAGTCAAACCATAGATCGTCTGGATTTTTGTCAATTGCGCCGGCGATATCCTTAAACAGTTCCGTAGGCGAATCACAGATCCCCACAACTTGCTTAAACCCTTGTGCAACCAGGGCCTGTGTGATCAAACCGGCAGGGTTCGTCAAGTTGATGGCCCAGGCCTGGGGTGACTCGGCAGAGAGGATCTCCAGGTACTTGCTCATCACCGGTATCGTTCTCAGGGCCATGGAAAGTCCGCCAGGTCCTGTGGTTTCTTGGCCAAGTACTCCATGCTTCAGGGGAATCTGCTCATCTAAACCACGTGAATTGATGGCGCCCACACGGATGGAGAAGAATGCATAATCAATGCCCTTAAGCGCTTTTTTGGCATCGCTGGTAAAAAGCAACTGAACACTGGGCGCCAAACGCGCTTGCATTTCCTTCACGATCAGGCCCATCTTTTCTAGGCGCTCTTCATCAATATCCATGAGATGGATTGCAGCGAGCTGCAACTCATCCTTGTAGTGAAAGAGTGCATTGATCAGTTGGGGCGTGCGTGCACCAGCAGCCCCGATAATTGCTACTTTCATGCGGATCGCTCCTCATTTGTCTATATTGGAAAGCTTAATCACTTGTATAGCCTCAGCCCATCGCTCTGCTTCAGCCATGCTGGTAGGAAATCCCTGGACCCCCCCTAGGGCTGTGGTGGATAATGATCCGCAGGAAGCCCCCAAGGCAAGGCAATCTGGGAACGTCTTGCCGCAGAGGTAGCCTGCTAGAAAGCCACTCGCAAAGGAATCCCCTGCCCCTGTGGTGTCAGCTACGTTGACCTTCAAGCTTTCACAGGAAAACAAGTTCTCAGCATCAACGGCTAACCAAGCTCCCTGTTCGCCGCGGGTAACTGCTGTGATAGCAGTCGCCTGGCCCAGGAGGGCAAGCATGTCACTTCCAGAAGAACCGGTGATTTCCTGCGCTTCCTGTTCGTTTAGGAAGACGAGATCAACATGATTCCATAGTTCCTCTTGAGATATTTCTCCCGCCCCGAACAG
>CAZAJB010000042.1:0-8546 GCA_964485345.1 uncultured Clostridiaceae bacterium | reverse complement strand
GCCGTGGGGAAGTTCATTAGCTGCAGATTGGCATTTTGTAGCTCTGTCTCTAAGAGCCTCCCGAAAACATCCGTTCCCAGGCTGGTTAGGAAAGACGTGTCAACGCCGAGTTTGGCGAGGTTGACCGCAGTGATCGCAATACCTCCCACCGCAAAGGCGTGTTCGGATGCAAAGGACTCGGTCCCCAATAGGGGGAATGCATCGAGCTCATAGAAGATATTATCCAAAAACGTCAACCCCAAGATAAGGGCTGGTCTCCGCATCATCAATATCCTATCCTTCCTCTGTCCTGGTACGGTAAATTTTGAACTCCCAGCGATCTACCCGGTAGGCGTTACTGGACACCAGTACAGCTTGGTTGTGGTTGTCATAGTAGGTTTCATCGATCACCAACAAAGGTGCCCCTTCGATAATGTCCAGTTTTTCTGCCATGTCTTCCTTGGCAATGGCGGCCGCGATTCGCATCTCAGAATAGGCGAGGATGGCGCCGCGTTTTTGCAGATATGTGAACAGACTCTGCTTCACGTACTCAAGCTGGAATTCGGGCCCAAGAATGTTCATAGGGATAAAGTCCACAGATACCATGAGGGGTTTTTCGTCAGCAGTACGCGTCCGCTCCAGGACTCCAATCATGGGAATATCCTGGCCAAAAATCTTTTTGTGGGAAGGACGCATCTGTTCCCAATGAAACTGAACACTGCTGGTTCCGGGTGTCAAGCCATATCTTGAGATGTATTCTGTATACGAAAGTAATCGCTCCATGCCATGGCCGATGGGAATTTTCTGCTCGTGGGTCAAGATCGTGCCAAGACCTTGCACGCGCCGGAGCATGCCCTGTTTCTCCAGTGCACTTAGGGCTTCGCGAATCGTCGCCCGGCTGACTCCTAACATCTTACCGAGCTTCTCTTCTGAGGGCAGTTTGTCCTCTTGAGCAAATACTCCTTCTGTGATCTCTTCCGTCAACAACTGTGCTACTCGCAAGTAGAGCGGTCGCTTTTCAACCTTGATCTTCAATTCGGATTGCATAGGAATCTCCTCCAATGGTACTAACTCAGCGTCCTCCCATACCTGAGAGCGCCATGCCGCTAATAAACGTTCGTTGCGCCAGGACAAATAGGATCAAGACCGGCAATAATGCCAAAACCGAACCCGCCATCAAGAGTGTCCACTGTGTGTTGTATTGGCCCTGCAGGGTTCGGAGCCCTACGGTGAGCGTGTTCATCTTAACACTGTTAATGACAATTAGAGGCCAGATAAAGCTGTTCCACTGTCCGAGCCAAGTAAACACTGTTAAGCTGGAAAGGGCAGGCTTAGAAAGGGGTAAAATAACATGTCGGTAGATGCCAAAGTGGCTGCAACCATCTATTTTTGCCGCATCCTCCAAATCAGCTGGTAGTGTTGAGAAAAACTGCCGCAGCAGAAATGTTCCAAAGGCACTAAAGGCGTTGGGTAAAATGAGCGCTTGGTATGTGTCAATCCATCCTAACATACGTAGCATAATAAAGTTTGGGATAATAGTCACTTGCCCGGGAATCATCAATGTGGCCAGATAACCCAGGAAAAGGGTATCCCGCCCGGGGAATTTCAAGCGGGCGAAGGCATAACCAGCGAAGGAACAGGTCACGAGTTGCAGTAAGGTCACGGCTGCGGAAGTCACAATACTATTCCAGTAGAATCTTCCGAAGGGCAGTACTTCAAAGATGCGCTTATAATTATCCCAGACAATGGGTTTTGGAATCAACTGTAGCTGCAGACCAAAAACGGCCCCCGGTTCCTTCAAGGACGTTGATACCATCCAAAGGAAAGGAAGGAGCATAATGATGGAGGCAGCCAGGATGACTAGAAATAGCAAGGCGCGTCCAGGACGTTCAAGTCGTAGTTGCTGTTTCACAAAATCCAATCCTTTCTCCTTAGATGTCATAGTTCACCCAGTTTTTCTGGTTACGGAACTGGAAGAGGGTGATGGCAAATATGATAACAAACAGGAACCAAGCAATTGCGGCGGCGTAACCCATTCGGAAGAATTGGAAGGCGTTGCGATAAATGTGATAGACGATTGTGTTGGTGGCATTGGCCGGCCCGCCTTCGGTCATCATTACGGCCAGATCAAAGACCTGGAACGAGGATATTGTGGTCATGACCAAGACTAGAAAGGTTGTAGGTGAGAGCATAGGTAGTGTGATTTTCCAGAAGCACTTCCAGGGAGTGGCACCATCAATCCTGGCAGCTTCGTATAGTTGGATCGGAATGCCCTGCAATCCAGCGAGGAAGATGATCATGTTCATCCCGAGCCCCTGCCAGATACTGACGATCATTAGGGCAGGAAGGGCCCATGCTGTACTCGTAAGCCAGTTAGGTGGATTGCTAACGCCTAAAATCCAGAGTACGTTGTTTAGGGGTCCAAAGTCCGCATTGAAGATCCATTGCCAGACTAAGGCAATGGCTACACTAGATGATACTACAGGCATGAAGAATGCAGTGCGGAAAAAGGTGGTTCCACGCAATTTCTGGTTGAGTGCTACGGCAACTAGTAAGGCCAGTGCAATTCGAGTGGGCACAGTAACTGCCACAAAAGAGACGGTATTTTTCAGCACTCTAATAAAGGTAGGATCATTTGTAAACATGCGTACGTAATTGCTTAAGCCAACCCACTGAATGGGACGCAAAAGATCCCATTCAGTGAAGCTGAGTACCAGGGCGACAAATACTGGAAGGAACGTGAATATGAGAAACCCGATGAGATTAGGCATAAGAAAACCATAGCCAGCTCTGATTTCTCGCCTTTCGGTTGCACTTCGGCGCCCTCTCGCCTTCTTACCCCTCGCTAAACTCATCCGTTAGTCCCCTTCCACACCGAACATTCTCGCAGCATTCTTATAGAAAATAAGGTCTTGCTCTTCGGGTGTCAAGCTGATCTTGTCAAAATACTTTTTCCAGTCGCCGACGTCTTTTTTGACTCTGGTTAGGTCGCAGTCGGAAGCATAAACTAGTTTTTCAGGCCGGATTTCTTGCTTGATATAGCCACCGGTTTCAATATGGCGGCGTACAACGTCTCCACCAGAAATATCGAAGAATAGGCGTGGTCTCCAGCGTGCGATAGCGCAGGCGGTTATATAGTCAGGCCAGCCAAGATGGGCGCCGATCATATAAAGTTTTGGAAAGTAGGTGGCGATTGTATCAAGGTAGATCGGTTGCATACGGGCGGATCCGCGTCCATAGGGTGAAAGACGCGCTTTATCTCGCAATCTTTCTACCAGTTTTTGCTCTTCTTCACCCTGGGGAATCGCCTTCCATGCATCTTCGCCTCCACCCATGAGGTAGTCCACGGGACCGCCAATGATACCAGTGTGGAACAGAATGGGCATGTTGAGGGCTTCAGCCCGCTCATAGATCCCGAAATATTTCGGGTCATCGTAGTTTCTTGCAGGGTGGATTAGCTTTAGACCGCTAAAACCGCGATCATAGAATTGCTTCACAACTTTAGGCGAATCTTCGTCCATGTTTAGCATAGCCATTCCTCTGATCAGGTCGGGTTTTTCTTGGATGGCGTCAGCGACAAGATCATTACCTAGCTCTGGCCATCCGAGTAGACCGATTTTCACGATATTAGATTCTGCCGCAACTCTTGTCAACTCATCGAGCCAGCCAGTGGCTGAATCTCGGGAACCTATTCTATCAAACCAACCATAATGGACGTGAACGTCAAATACCCGCACGGTAAAACCTCCTCAATGTTGAACGATCATGTTGTACGATCAGGAGGACAGAAACCGTGACGGTCTCTGTCCCCTCGCCACTTTACTTGCTGCGTTGTTCTAGATATGCTTCGATTTCGGGTCTGATGCTCGTGAATACTTCCTCAGCAGTAGCTTCGCCGATAAACAGTAGGTCTAGCGCTGGTGTTACCACAGTTGAGTTTAGTTCTACCCAGCCATCAAAGAGGGCTCCAATTTTCCCGTTTTCGGTGTCATCGAGGAAGATCTGGCCGAAGCCTTCGGGTAGGGCATTTTTAAATGCATTATGTGTTTGTTCGGAACGGAAGGCTGGCACCGCTACACCACTGCTGGCGAAAATGGTGTGTCCACCTTCACCGCCCAGGAATGACAGGAATGTCCAGGCTTCTTCTGGGTGTTTCGTGTTGGAAGACATAACATAACCGGCTCCACTCATGGTGTTAGCACGGGTACCACTTGGTCCCATGGGGAGTGGTGCGATACCCCAAGAAAAATCACTTTGTTGGAAGGTAGGGACACGGGCAGCGTTTGTCATAGCCATGGCAACCAGACCACTAGCAAATAGCTCTGTGGAGTTGCCCAGTTGAAGCATCTGAGCAAAGCTTGGTGCTACACCATGTTTGTTGATGAGGTCGCCCATGAATTGCATTGCCTCAATGGTTTCAGGGCTGTCGCCGAGATACTGGCTGGGATTCATGTAATCATCAAATAGTTCCCCGCCATTTTGGTGAATGAATATTGTATACTTGTTGCTTTCCAGTACTACACCATATTGCGTAACTCTGCCGCGTTCATCACGAACGGTCAGTGCCTTAGCTGCTTCTAGGAGATCATCCCATGTCCAGGTGTCGTCAGGATAAGCCACGCCTGCTGCGTCAAAAAGGTCTTGGTTGTAGTAGAGAATGGTGGTATCATTGTCCCTTGGCAAACCATGGAGTTGCCCTTGGTAAGTAAATGGAAGGAGCAATTCTTGGTAATAGGCGGACAGGTCAAAGTTGTTTTTCTCAATCAGATCATTGAGTGGCATGAGTGCGCCACGAGCGGCATAACTGGGAATGTTATTTAGGAACATTACATCTGGGGCCGTTCCTCCCGCCATTTGGGTTTGGATGCGATCAAAGTAGCTACCCCATGGTGCGTGTTGTGTTTCTATCTTGATGTGTGGATAGGCGGCTTCAAAGGCCTCGATTACCTCATAGTTTGGAGGTAACTCGTTGGGATCACCCCAGAAAGACCATGTAATCGTGACTGGTTCCTGAGCCATGGCGATCGCGCTCAGACTAAACAGTAGTACCAATAACACAGAGACACTCAGTTTGAATTTGCTCATTTCAATCCTCCGTTTCATATGTTTGTTGACACGTACAACAATCTTCTAAGTGAATAGCCCCATCATCACCTCTTTCTCTACTCAACAACTGTTAAGTCGTAATACGTAAGACGACTGACAATCAAGACTACATGTCATATTTATGCGTGATTCGCTTAAATCCTTCTTAAGATCGGAAATAATTGTAATTTTTATTTTCGTTCGTATAGCAAATCGGTTTTTTACGTTACGTGTTGCATGATCAATCTCACCTGGAGTGGTGCGGTGCGACAACATGGGAGGGGCAGGGCGCGATAAAAAAAGGGCCAAGACCATGATAGTCTTGACCCTTCCTCATAGACTAGGACGGCTTCGCCGCTGAGAGATCAGTCCTCGACAAAGCGGGCGTCACTGAGGAGCCAGAATTCTTCCGTTTCTACCAGAAATAAATTATCCTTGGCGTAATCAAAGGCGGTTTTTCCTTCCACCGATTTCAGGGTTCCATCGGCCCCGGCAGCAAGGAGTGTGGAAATCACCTTGGGATCGGTCGTCATAGCAGCGGCTTTCATGAGGGCAGTATAGCCTGCATCATCTTGTGCATCTAGCTCTGCGCCGGCGGCCAGGATCGGTTCTACGCTTGCGGCGCCCCAACCCAAACCAGCAGCATACATTAGAGGAGTTCCATTCTCATTATCTCTACTGTGCACATCGGACCCTGCGTCGATTAGGACTTGGATTACTTCGGCGTTTGGATTGCTCATGGCAGCGACCATGAGGGCTGTTACCCCAAATGCAGTTCGGTCATGGACACTTGCCCCTGCTTCTAGGAGGAGGGTAAGGACTTCTGCCTGCTCATTTCCGGCGGCAGCCCAGATCAAAGGAGTATAGTCATACACGTCTCGCGCTTGTATGTGCGCACCTGCATCGAGTAGAAGTCTGATTACATCCGGCTCAGACCCGTAGGCTGCGTCATAGAGTGGAGTAGCTCCTTGTGTATCTTGGGCCATCACGTCAGCGCCTGCTTCGAGTAGCAATCGAATAATCTCCGGGGAAGAGCTGGTTCGAGTTGCCCAGAGTAGAGCGCTGGAGTCGGTGCTATCCCGTGCGTTCACAGGCGCTCCCGCCGTAATGAGCAGGGAGACTACCTCGGGTGTTGTTCCTTCTGACAGGACCGACATCAGGGGGGTAGAACCAAAGTGATCGCGCGCGGCGGTATCGGCTCCTGCATCGACTAATATCTGAAACACCTCGGCACTAGCCTGACCCCAGCTAGCCCAGAAAAGCGGCGAGGCCCCTATGTTGCTAGATAGCCTTACTCTTGCCCCGGCGTCCACAAGCAGCTGGACGATTTCTGGGTTCGGGTCCTGTCGAAGGGCCCACATCAGGGCGGTAGCATCATTTTCGTAATCGGTGATATCGAGATCTGCTCCTGCTTCAAGCAGGACTCGGATGACTTCGGGGTTCTTGTTGGCCCAAGCTGCCCAGATCAAAGCAGTATTGTGGCCATCATCCACTGCATTGACATTGGCTTCGGCTGCTAGAAGCATGCGGGCGATTTCTTCGTCCGTCGATGAGACCACAGCTGCCATAAGTGGAGTATAGCCGGTTTGATTGCTCCAATTTGGGTCTTCTCCCCGCTCAAGGAGGGTTTGTACAAGGCTTCTGCTCGGCATACGCTTTAGGATTTGCATCAAGACCGAGTTTCCCTCGTCATCGATCACATTTAACTCGCTGCCTGCTTCCACAAGCATCTGGATCGCTTCTAAGTCGTTGTCAAAGTACAGGGCTTGCTTGAGGGGAGTAAAACCTGCGTGGTCAATATGGGCCAGGTCTGCACCGCCATCAATTAAGAGGCGTATTACCTCAGGGTCCAACTCTTCCGAAAACAAAGCGAAATAGATCGGCGTCTCTCCGTAAGAGTTAACTGCATTCACATCGACGCCAGCCTCCAGAAGTAGCCGAATTACCTCGGCATTAGGGCGATCGACGCTACAAGCTATCATAAGCGGCGTGTCGCCGTAATCGTTCGGGCGATTCACATCGACACCGAGCTCCAGGATCATGCGGATGACTAAAGGATCTTCGTCTGCCAGCAAAGCCTGCATCAGCAGGGAGTTGCCCCAGGTATCCGTTTCCGCCTCTACGTAATGGCTAGGATCATTCTCGTTCATGTAGCCGTTGCCTAGAACGAGAGGTGCGCAGCTAAACAGCATAAACGCCATACAAACAGACCAGACTACAAACACATGTCGATGTCTCATTGCCAAGCCTCCTCTTCTATTCGTTGCGAAATTCGTCGAATTGCGCGCAATTGTGTGAGGTCCAGGCCCCTATTTGTATGATGTTTCGGCCTGGGTCCCCTTGCCAAATAGGCTGCGGCAAGATAATTCCTATAACGAGAGCGACGACAATCACGAAATAGCTCAACAGACGATACTCGCGCGCTAGAAATACATTAGCGCCATCGCGGATCAAAGCTCCGACTTCCTGTGTCTTTTTTGTTTCAGACGCCTGCCTGTTGACCCAAGCATAAAGCCAACCTGCAGTGGCGAACGACAGAAGTGCAACGACAACGGATACCACGAACCAATTCACGACGATCCCTCCGATAGAGTATGAATCGAGAGCGCTCGTCGAAACGAGCCCTTCTCTATCTGCTATATTCTTCTAAAGTAAAAAATTGCCTTCTTGCCAAAAGAAAATACGCCACATATGAGACGAATTGTGCTCGGTTCGTCCCGGGGGAGGATTGGTTTCCGTAGACAACGCGGTGTTATTTACGAGCACCCGTTTTCGATTAACGTAGGAAAGAAACCAGGCTAAGGAGGAAAGACGTCATGAGTTATAGAAGGAAACAGATGACATAATTGTAAGAATTGCCAAGAAGGCAGCAGGTAACACGGAGAAGACCAATCAAGGAGGGGGTAAGGTGGCAGCAGAGAAGAACGACGCAAAGGGCAATGGCTTGCAGATTTTCCTAGTAGTGCTTGTAGTTGTTTCAATGGGAATGAATGTGTATCTCCTTCGCCATTACACAGGACAGGATGATAGTATTGAAGTGATGACATCCTTGGCCGACGAAAACAAGCAGATCCATGAGGAGCTCACATCCATTACGACCACACTAGCGGATTTGGCAACAAGGCAGACTACCCAAGAAGCGTCGACCGCAACAGTTTTAGAAACACTGACCCTAATTGACGCAAGGCAAGCGAACAAGGACGCAGAACCAGTCGTAGAACCAAATGTGGTGGACAAGGAATCCTGGGCTACTGCCAATGCAGAGGTTCAAGAAGTTCTCACATCCATTACGACCATACTAGCGGATCTGGCAGCAAGGCAGACTACCCAAGAAGCGTCGACCACAACGGTTTTAGAAACACTGACCTTAATTGATGCAAGGCAAGCGAGCAAGGACGCAGAACCAGTGGTAGAACCAAATGTGGTGGACAAGGAATCCTGGGCCACGGCGAATGCAGAGGTTCAAGAAACTCTTACATCCA
>CAZAJB010000041.1:0-20069 GCA_964485345.1 uncultured Clostridiaceae bacterium | reverse complement strand
CAAAGGGCGTCTCTACGAGACGCACAATCATATTGTGCAGCTTTGAAGGTTCGTCAAAGACGATCACCTTACCAATTTCTTGGTGACAAAAGCGAAGGGGTTCCACCTGTTCCCATACCGAACACAGCAGTTAAGCCCTTCAGCGGTGATGGTACTGCCACATCTCGTGGTGGGAGAGTAACTCGTTGCCAAGATTATCTTTGAAGCCCTACGCAGTTGCGTGGGGTTTTCTCATTTGTCAGCTCATTTGTCAGAACGAAAAACAGACCACCGCCTCTAGCATGACGGTGGTCTGTCGTCTTCTATGCGTTTGTTCGTTTGAGCTTATTTTGTCATGGTAGGGCTAGTTAGCGCCGCGGGTCCAGTTGGCTCCTGCGGTTCCACTTCGATGAGATTGCCAGAAGGCATGCTGATCGTGCCAACATACCAGACTTCCCATTCTTCCGAAAGTTCCTTGCTACGTGTATAGGTTGTAGCGTCGTCTGTTCCGGCGTGGAGGATGATCCTAACAGTAGCAACAAAGGGATCCTCGACGTCCCAAACATCATAATAATGTACCCAGATATGGTAGTTTCCATCTCCTGCCTCTTCAAGTAGGATGGTTTCAGGGCCAAATCCATCGGTGTCATCTATGTCGAGTACTGGATTATTCTTCTCATCAGGACCGAAATCATCTGGCGTCTTGTTCGACCACCACACATGTTGTGGCTCTGACCACCACTTATCATAGTCAGCAATGAGATTCGGCTGATCCACATCTCGCTTAAAGAGGTGAAGATCAACGTCGTTATCGTCACTGTCCCAACTGAGGATTACTCTTAAATCAATACGGGGTAGGGTAAGTGTTACTCTTAGAATCTCACTGGTACCTGCATGGCCCTGATCATCAAAAACACGCAATTGAATGGTGTTTTCGCCAGGATCTAGCGGTACGTCCTGGTTAAAAGAGCCATCTTCTTCTACCTCTATGTTGTAGATTTGCCCATTGACAAGTGCTTGCAGTTGGCTAATGGTAATAGCTGTGGTCAAGGGTCGGACTCCTCTGGTAGCAAGAAGGTCATGAACATTTCCAGAAAGAGTTATAGACGTTGTATCCACTGCTCCATCCTCGCTAAGATCAGGGATAGTAAGAGCGTCGAGTGTCAGTAGGGGCCCGTCCGTTGTTAGTTCCACTTTCATGGTCGAATTTGCGTTTAACGTAATCTCCTTCTGCTCCGGATTGTATCCGTCAAGCGTAACCTTAATCGTGTGCTTGCCACTGAGAAGTCCAGAGAACTGAAAACTTCCATCCTGACCAGTTTCAACAGACTTGGAACCTAGAGAGATTTCAGCACCCATCAGGGGATTTTCCGTGCCTTCCTCCACTACCGTTCCTGTAAATGTGTAAAATACTGGCGTCTTGGTACCCCCAAAACAACCGGACAAGAAGATTGAAATGAGTAACACGAGCACGGTCATGAACAGCCTATTCTTTTTCAATCTACACACCTCCCACTTTCTCCTATTTTTGTAGAGTTATTAGTAGGAGTATAACAATGACCAACTTGGCATGCAATCATCTCTCAGGATGATCTGTATGTTCATCTGGAGAGATGATACGTCCAAACGTTGGCTTGAGGGAGTTAGAAAAGAAGGATTTGAGAAATGGATCGAGAAAATAATCTCACTTATTCTCATGGGGGAGGCGCAAACCGTGAAGACTGCTTGGACACCTACAACGGTTCTCAGCACACATCTAGCCTGGATCGTTGTGGCACCCATCTGGGGTTTTGGCTACAGCAAATCGGCCGTCCATCTTACTGGCCTCTGTTTTCTTTGCGCGGCGGGTCTAGGCACGTTTCTTCTTCACCGGGGCGACGTCTCGCTTAGATCTAGAAGAGTTGTACTGAGTTGTGCCTTGATGATTGTAATTGCAACATCAGGGTATTCTTTCCTACCTTCTCAGATGTGGCCCCTTGTATCAGCATTGGCAGGTTGTAGCTCAGCTGTAGTCATTTCCTATACATGTGGGCAAATCTTTCGACATGCACGGGAAAAGAATCGGAGCGTTCTCATGGCCCATGCCATACTTGCCACTAATATCATCCTTTTGTTCTTTGTCCACTTAGTCTCGTGGGCTTCAGCATCGGTCGTATATCTCTTGACACTTTCTTTATCCATCGCCACAGCCTGGCTCCTCTGGGAGCAGATGCAGGTACCAGCTCTTGAGGCTGATGCAATGAAAGGGGATGTCACGCTGCGCCCGTCGTTCTCGCCCGTTGTCATGGTACTCATCCTTGTCTTCTTCAAAATGGCCCAAATTGTCAGTTCCCAATCAGTAGAACTGGGAACAACACTCTTATTCCTCGTTTTTGCCCCTCTGTACCGGTTCATTCTTAGAGCAGCTCGAGAGGAGCAGGCAGTAAACATTCAACAGGCAGTGACCATGGATTCCTCTTCTGGTGGCGCTGAAAAGTTCGATCATCTTGTAGAGACTCTGACTCCAAGGGAGATTGAAGTTCTTGATCTCCTGATGCATGGCTATTCAAACCAAGAAATCAGTGACAGGCTCCACATCGCCATGCCAACGGTAAGGACGCACTTGCGAAACCTCTATAGAAAAACCGGTATTAGTAATCGTACGGAGTTACTTGCCTGGTTTGTTGACTGTTTTGATCCCAGTGGTTCCATGTCCAGGGGCGGGGGACAAGCCCATGGTGATGAACCATCCAGACTTGGTCGCGAATAACCCATGAACAAGTCCAAGGTATATTTCTCTACACAAAAAAGACCCAAATCATCGCTGGGATGCGTCGACTTGGGTCTTTCCTCGTTTGGGGCTAATAGGCAATTCCCCTCAATTTGCTGGCAGTGACGATTCTGTCCACCGCAAGCATATAAGCCCCCATTCTCAGAGATGTCTTGGCCTCTTGTGCGGTGTTCCAGACATCATTAAAGGCTTTAACCATCAAATTCTCCAGTCTCTCATTGATCTTTTCTTCATCCCATTTAACGCCTTGAATGTTCTGGATCCATTCGAAATAGGAGACAGCTACTCCGCCTGCATTGGCCAAGATGTCAGGGACAACAGTTACACCGTTCTGCTGCAAGATCGAATCACCCTCAGATGTAGTTGGGCCATTGGCTCCTTCCACAATAATCTTTGCTTTGATGCCGGGAGCGGTTTTACCTGTAATCGTGTTTTCTAAGGCAGCGGGAATTAGAATGTCTACGTTGAGGGACAACAGTTCATCGTTGGAGATTCTTGTTACATCGGGAGCAGAATAATCAGCAAGGGTACGACCTCGCTCTGCCCTGAGGAAAGTGATAACGCCTTCAATGTCTAATCCATCTTCAGAGTAGATTGCACCCGACACATCGCTCAAACCTAGAATCTTGCAGCCTTCCCGCTGGAGAAATGTTGCTGCAGTGCCTCCTACGTTGCCTGCACCTTGTACAGCAACCCGAGCGCCCTTTAGATTTAGGTTCATCTTCTTGGCGATTTCCCTCACCATGAGCATGATACCGCACCCTGTAGCGTCTCTGCGACCTACCGATCCGCCTACTGGTACTGGCTTACCTGTGACAACCCCAGGACTGAGTTGACCGCTGAGGGTACTAAAGGTATCCATAAACCAAGCCATGACTTCGCCATTGGTGTTTACATCTGGAGCGGGAATATCGATATGAGGACCGATAACGGGATAGAGGCGGGTGGCGAATCGCCTGGTCAGCCTTTCCATTTCAGACGTGGAGAGCCTAGTTGCATCGACTGTAACGCCGCCTTTACCTCCACCGTAGGGTACGTCAACGACCGCACACTTTAGGCTCATCATCATGGCCAAAGCCTTGATCTCATCCATATCCACATTTTGATGGTAGCGAATTCCACCCTTGTAGGGGCCCCTGACCCCGGAATGTTGTACTCTGTAACCTTCAAAGACTCGTATGGAACCATCATCCATCTTCACAGGAAGAGAGACTTTGACCTCCCGCTCAGGGTATTTCAGTTGGATGTAGTCGTCGTCGCTTAGTCCGAGCATCTCTGCTGCCATATCTAACGTTCTAAGAACTTCCTCGTAGGGATTGTAATTACTCACATCATTCACCTCAGCTTAAACTCTCGCGATTGTGGAGACTTGTTTTGTGCTATTCTACAGACATATTCGCTAAATGTCAACGGATATCCGGCGAAAAAAGGAGATATTCTAAGTAGTTGATGGGATATTCGAATAAAGGTAACCCCTAAGTTTCCTAAAAACGGAAAAAGACGAGGCGCCGATGTTTGTCTCGGGCTTCGTCCTAGTCTGCCCCTTTCTAGAGGAAAGGTAAACGAATAATGGTCTGGGAAAACATTCGCCGGCGTCCCTTAGGCCGCTTTTGACTCGTAACGTTCTTGTGGGAGGCAAATGCCTCAAGCAAAGTAAATGTTGTCATGGTTCGTCGCCTCCTTGATTTCTACACTAAGCATATCCAATTCCTCCATCTTCGCGGAACCGACCCACAGCCGATTTTGTCTCCGCCTGAGGGACGAACCCAGGCTCAGTCATAGGTCTGTTTTTGCAATGAGCAAGACTGCAGGAGATGTGGACCAACACGTGGAAACCCTTACGTGAATAACATAGATGGAGGTGATGGTATGGAGTGCCTAATTTGTCAAAGTGTGGCGGAAGACAGTTGCTTGAATTTTTGGGATGTGGCGATCTGTGGTTCCTGTGAGGCGCGCTTAATGGAGTTAGCCGTTGACGAACCGAGTTATGACGCGCAAGTTCGAGCCTTTCGTCTGTTGTGGCAAAGGCGATTTTTGGGCACCCGCGATCATCACCAAATAGAGGGTGATCAGGTATGAAACAGGACATTGCCCCATTTTGGGATGCTTTGTATGCATATAGGCAGAAAGGTGTGGTTCCGTTCCACACTCCCGGACACAAGTTGCAGGTAGGTCCATTCCAACGGATCGAAGCTGCCCTGGGTTCGGGATTTTTTGCCTTAGATCCTTCCGATGAAATAGAAAATGCTGCTATCGATCACGATTTCGAAGAAGCACTGCGGGAAGCAGAGGCTTTAGCGGCAGGGCTCTTCGGGTCTCGGAGCAGTATGTTTTCGGTGAATGGTACAACTGGGGGACTACACTATCTGCTCATGCCCACCAGGGGGACAGTCTTGATTCCGCGCTTTTCCCATCAAGCAGTTTATTCAGCTATGATGCTGGCCCAGGGAGAAGCAGCATACGTCCCGTCATCCTATGACCCTGAGTGGCTCATTCCTTTACAACCTCAACCAGAACAGATTGAGGATATCTTAGCAGATCACCCAGTAGAGGCGGTGGTCCTTACTCATCCCACATACTACGGGACTGTAGCCGATTTGTCGGAGTTGATTCAGCGGGCTCAGAAATATGATACTCTGGTTTTTGTCGATGAAGCCCATGGTGGACATTTTGCGTTTTCCCAAGTACTACCCAGTACAGCCCTACAATGTGGAGCTGATGCTGTAGTACAGAGTACGCACAAGACGCTCGGGTCTTTCACTCAGACATCCATGCTCCATTTCAACAACGAGTCATGGTATGGCAAGGCGGTGCAAGCCCAGCGTTCTCTCCAGACCACCAGCCCATCCCTGGTGTTTCTCGCAGTCTTGGATGAAGTTCGCAGGGTACTGGCCGAAGGCGGGGCAGATTTGGTGGGACAAGCCCTGGAACTGGCCTATGAATGTCGCAAGCAGCTCGCTTCGATCAGAGGTGTGGAACTTCTTCCTCGGCATTTGCAGGCTGATCCGACCAAAATCGTCTTTTCTCTCCGGGAGTTGGGCCTGACAGGGATTGAAGTTGAGCGCTTACTTCGCATGGACTATAATATACAAGTAGAACTGAGCGATTACTACGCCGTCTTGGCCTTGATTTCCCTTGGAGATACCAGGGAAAGCGTAGCAAGACTTATTGGTGCAGTAGCGGATTTAAGCAAGCGGCGTCACCGCTTGAATCTGAGGCCTCTGAAGCGTTATGCGATAAAATCTCCAGAACTGCCCCCCATTCTTATGGGGTTACGGGAGGCCTTTTTCCAGGAACAGGCCATGATTTCCTTGGCAAAGGCAGAAGGAAAAATAAGTGGAGGCTTTTTGACCCCATATCCACCAGGTGTACCCGTCATTGCACCGGGAGAACAGTTCACCTCCGAGGTGATCGAGTATCTCTTGTGGTGCAGTAGCATTGGTTGGCCAATAAGGGGTTTAATGCCAGAGCAGAAGGTAGTAATATTAGAGGATAATTGCCGTTTTTGCAGAAAAACAAGGTAAGGAGATCTATACTATGCACAAGGGATCGTTTATTACGCTCGAAGGTGTAGACGGTGTTGGCAAAACCACCCAAGCGCTCTTGCTTAAAGAGTACCTTGAGACACGGGGACATAAAGTATGCCACACCTTTGAACCAGGGGGAACACAAATTGGGAGCCTGATTCGTCAGGTGCTCCTTAATCCCGAACACAGAGAACTTCATTCCATGACTGAGATTCTACTCTATGCAGCAGATCGAGCACAACATGTTTTTGAGGTAGTTCTTCCTAACCTAGAGCAAGGAACGACTGTGATTTGTGAGCGCTTCGTGGATTCATCCCTTGCCTACCAAGGCTATGGTCTAGGGCTAGACATGGATGGTATTAGGCAGGTGAATCGTTGGGCTACCGGAAACTTGGTTCCCGACCTCACCATTTACTTTGATGCCGATCCAGCAGAATCTTTGGTGAAAACCAAGGGAGATCGCATTGAACAACGCACGTTAGAGTATTATTCTAGGGTCAGGGAAGGCTTCTTGACCATGGCCCGTGCTGAGCCCGATCGATTCAGGGTAATTTCGGCTCGGGGAACCCGCGAGGAAGTAGCCTCTAGGGTACTAGAGGCGCTGGGAGGGAGAGTCTTATGAAACTACTGGTGACCATTGTGCAGGATCAGGATGTGCCAGGCTTACTCGAAGCTTTGGCAGAAAACGACTTCCGAGCTACGAAGTTGGCCAGTACAGGAGGATTTTTGCGTGTCGGGAATACCACACTCCTGATTGGCGTAGAGGATCTATCCCTAGACCGTGTGTTGGCAGTCATTAAGCGCACCTGCAAGAAAAGGGAGCAGGGCGACCCTTCGCCTACGATTCCCTTTGCGCGCGGCGGGCTTGGCACGCGTTTGGAGAAAATCTCGGTGGGTGGAGCCACTGTCTTTAGTGTTGACGTAGAGAGGTTCGAGCGGATTTGAGGGTTGTCAAGGCAGACGCAAAAAAAGAACGGTCCATACCTCTCGGCAAGCGACAGAAAAAGAGTCCCAGCGTGCAAAGGGTTTTCTCGGAAGTGCTCGAAACTGAGCAGGTGGAGAGCAGGGAGATCAATTTGGCGCTGGCCTTAGAAGAGGTCGACGACTTTGCCCGGCGCCTGAAGGAGAGCCCAGTCCTTGAGAATCTATTGCGTTACAAAAGGCGAGTTCGGGCGATTCTACTCTTCCTGGTGGAGCAATCCTATGACGTACAGGAAAGTAGCGCCTATGATCTTCAGGGACGTCGCCGTATGTTGGTCTTGGTGGAGAGCATTGACCAAAAATTGGAAGAGCTGACGCGGGATTTTCTGAACAAACAGAGTAGCAGCCTAGACTTGGTTGGTCGTTTAGATGAAATTCGCGGCTTGCTCTTGGATCTACAAATTTGAGGTGGAAATAGATGCTAACGCTTGATCATATTGTAGGTCAGGTAGTTCCAGTTTCGATTCTGAAACATGCTTTGAGTACGAATACTATGGGACATGCCTATCTTTTCTCCGGAGCAGAAGGCCTGGGTAAGGAAACAGTAGCTAGGGTTGTAGCCCATGAGCTAGCAAGGCTTGGAGGGCCCCTTTCAGAAGTTCACATCGTAGACGGAGACGGCACGATCAAAATTGACGATATTAGGGAGTTGCGCCGAAAAGTGGCTTTGATTCCCGCAGGCTATTCGATCTGGATCATCTTAGAAGCCAACCGTATGAACGTTGAGTCCAGTAACGCTCTTCTGAAAGTACTCGAAGAGCCGCCTGTAGGAACGTATTTCTTTCTAACCACGACGCAAGAACAAATGTTGTTACCAACGATCCTGTCTCGATGCCAGCGCTTACCTTTCCGTCGCATCGCGGAGGAGGATGTTGCCCGCTGGTTGGCGACGCAGGCAGGGCCCACCGCAGACGAGGCTAAGATCAGATCGATTGCAAGGTTGGCTCATGGGTCTTTAGGCAAGGCCTGGGCTTATTGGGAGGGCTCGATGCTCGAGGAAAGAGATGCAGTTCTTGCTAAGCTGATGGAGGTACCAAAAGCTAGCTATGCTGAAGTATTGGGGTTGAGCCAGGGTTGGCCGGAAGATCGGAAGAAGATAACAGGTGAACTGCAATTGTTCTTAGAATGGTTTCGCGATCTGCTAATTGTGAAGAATGACGCAGGACTTCCTTTATATAATCCTGTCTACAAACAGGAACTCGAAGAGATGAGTGCTTATTATACGAATCAAGACCTAATCATGATTATCGAACAAATTATTGAAACGGGGAAAGCCATAGCTGGAAACGGTAGAATACGGTTTTATCTAGGTTATCTCCTGTTATTGATGAAAAAGGGAGCGTTGACCTGATGGTAACGATTGTTGGAGTCCGGTTTAAGAAAGCCGGTAAAATATATTACTTTAGCCCGGGGGAGATGAAAATCGCCGCCGGCGATGGGTGCATCGTAGAAACAGCTCGGGGCGTTGAGTTTGGGGAGATTGTTATTGCTCCGCGGGAAGTATCAGATAGCGAGGTCGTGCAGCCCCTCAAACAGGTTTTACGCCCTGCTAACCGAGGCGATTATGAACGCTTGGAGGTCAATAAGGCAAGGGCTGAAGAGGCGTTTCGGATCGCTGTGGAAAAGGTGGCGGAGCACAAGCTTCCCATGAAACTCCTTGAAGCAGAATACACCTTAGATGACAGTAAGCTGATCTTTTCTTTCGCGGCAGAGGGTCGAATTGATTTTCGTGAGTTAGTGAAGGATCTGGCTTCAATCTTCCGTACCAGAATTGAACTGCGCCAGGTTGGCGTGAGGGACGAAGCCAAGATCATTGGTGGCCTCGGTTCTTGCGGACGCGGGCTCTGTTGTGCGACATTCTTGGGTGAGTTCGCACCTGTTTCGATCAAGATGGCCAAAGAGCAACATCTTTCCCTCAATCCTGCCAAGATTTCTGGTGTCTGTGGGCGCTTGATGTGTTGCCTGAAGTACGAATGCCAGACGTATGAGGATCGTAAGGAAGCCTTTGGCCCTTGCTGTAGAGGCAAACAAGAGATGATGGTAGATGAGTTCTATCATGAGACGGAAGAAGAAAGCGATTATTATGATGATCTGCTAAAAGAAGACAGCATTAAAGAAGTGGATTATCAGATGATGGTTGAAACTGCCGAAGTTGAGAAGAATACGACTGAAGGAAGTCAAAAGGCACCAAGGCGGACGGCTCGCCCGAAGAAGAAGCGCAAGACTAAGGAAACCGAGAACAAACAGGAAAAACACGAGAAGCAGGAGAAACCGGTAGCCAAGAAGGATCAAGAACCAAGTTCGGAGAAACCAGCCGGCGACGGTGCTCCCAAGAAGAGAAGGCGTCCAAGGCGGCGAAAGCCCAAGCCGAAACCTGAAAACAAGGGTGAATAATCATGCTCTATATCTGTCCCACCCCGATTGGAAATCTAGAAGATATCACCCTGCGAGTTTTGCGAATTCTACAGGAAGTTGATCTGGTCGTGGCGGAAGACACCCGCCACACCGGTCAGCTTCTTCATCATTTCCAGATCAGTCGGCCACTTGAGAGTCTCCATGAGCACAATGAGAAGGGTAAGACGTTCCGCATCCTGGATTTGCTCCGAGAGGGAAAACGGGTGGCCCTTGTATCCGATGCGGGGATGCCTGGCATTTCGGATCCGGGCTCCTTTTTGATCCGAGAAGTTATCGAGGCTGGTCTTCCCCTCGAAGTTCTTCCAGGGGCCAACGCTGCTCTAGTCGGTTTTCTGCAGAGCGGCTTTGCCAGTTCGCAGTTTTTCTTCTATGGTTTTTTGCCCCGACGTAGAAAGGATCGGGTTCAGGCTCTGGAGGATCTCAAGGCGCTAACCTATCCCATCATCTTCTATGAAGCTCCGCACCGGCTCAATGATATGCTTGAGGATCTCCTACAAGTGTTAGGCGATCGCACGCTCAGTGTCTCGCGAGAGCTTACCAAGCGCTTTGAAGAAACGAGGCGCGGTAAGGTAGTCGACCTTCTTACCCATTTTGCTGCAGAGCGACCTCGGGGCGAATTTGTAATTACGGTAGCAGGTGGGGAGCCTAGCTCACCTGCAGAAAAAAGCGAAGACGAGATTCTTCACCTCCTAGAGCAGCTGATTGCCAGTGGCCTAAGCCGTAGAACCGCTGTCGAACAGGTCAGTGAAAAACATCGTCTTCCTAAGAACCAAGTATATGAGTTAGCCCTGAAACTCAGTTCTGAAGGCTAGCTCGGCAATCCTGGCAAATCCCCTTACTCATGTAGTTATCGACGTTTTCTTCGGAACCGCAAAAAATGCAAACTAGGGACGACTTGCGCAGAACGATGAGATCTTCCTGTACAAAAATCTCCAGGGGATCTCGCTCTCCAATGCCCAGAGTGCGGCGAAGTTCAATGGGCAAAACAATGCGACCTAGATCATCTACTTTGCGAATAATGCCAGTGGATTTCATGATCACCCTCCTCACCAATTAAAATACTTGTCAACAATCCTAATTATACATGTCTTGGAAGAAGGCGTCAATTTTCCCGCAAGGAATTCCACCCATTTCTAGCCTTTTTAGGTTGATTCATGGCAGGGAATTGCGTCGCATGCGAAGTTGGGTCAGTAAGAGCGCGGTGCGCTCTTCAGGCATTCCTTGAGCGTATCGCCGCGCAGACCCACCCTGGTAGATTCTAGGGTCAAGACATCGTGTGGTTGAACGTTCCCTAGATTGACGTTGGGCCCAAGATGAACGAGAAGATAGTTGTGCTGGCTTGTCTGAGGAGCTTCTATGATCAGGTGACTATGGTCTTTCACGCCCGTTACAAGGGTCTGCAACAAGTCGTCGTCGATTTTTCCCTCCGCATTATAGATGCCAACCCCCTTGCCTGAATCTCGCCCTTCAATAATCACCTTTTCCGCTCCGTTTGCTAGGTCCTCGAAGATCTGTTCAATCGCCTGACTCGGTTGGATTTTCACTGTGGGGTCCTTCTTGCCGATCTCAGAGAGAACCCCAAATCCTTCTTCCTTGGCCATTCTTATATACCGGCCCCGATCTAGGCGCGGCAAATCAATGGTACCCTCCGATACTTCCACATAGGTAAAGCCGAGGTCCCGGGCTCGCAGAAAGAACTCCTTGACGCAGCCTTGGAAAACGGCAATTTCGAAAAGAGTACCTCCAGGATAAACCTCAATGCCATACTCTTTGGCTAAAGATATTTTGTCTTTCATGATCTGTGATGGATAGAGAGCAGAGCTGCCAAAGGCGATTTTTAGAAAGTCAATATGATCGGCACCCATTTCCAGTAAGTCCATTGTCTCCCGTAATCCCAATCCCTTGTCAATAACCATTGTGATACCGGTGGAGCGCGGCTTAATTAGGCGTCTGGTTTCAGGCAGTGTTAAAACGGCATGCCAGGCACCATTGCTGGTAGCGGTATTCATAGTGTTTCCCTCCTAGGAATTTCAGTCTGTCTAGTCTATTCGCTTGACCTAGGAGAGGTGATGGAGACGAGGGCAATGATCGCGGTAGAGGCAGCGATGACTGCACATCCCAAAAACATCGGCCATTTACCGAGTTCTAATGCAAGCCCAAAGGCCGGTGGGCCAATGGCAACTCCAAAGAAGCGCACCGTTCCATAAAGGCAGGTGATCATACCGCGCTGATCGGTGCTTGTGGCGCCCGTGATCAGGGAGTTGATAGGAGGAAGCAAAATCCCGATGCTGATTCCGGTAACAAATAGCGTGGCCATATGGGGAACTAGGTTAGTGAAAAGGGGAAGGATACCAAGGGTGATGGCGGTCGTAAGTAGTCCCCCTACGATGATGGGTTTCCAAAGGAATTGCTTGTCGCTGAAAAACAAGCCGCTGAGGTAGGATGTGAGAGCCATCGAAAAGACGGGAATGGCCAAGACAAACCCCTTCTTGAGACCATAGAGGTTGTATGTGGACTCCAAGATGTCCGAGACATAACTAAGTACTCCAAAGAGGAGAAAAAGAGCGACCATGCCCACAAGATAGCTCGAGAGCAGCAACCTGCTTTTTTCTTTGAAGACTCCCTTGAGTTTTCTCCAGTATTCCTGAATGCTCTCGGAGGTGCGTTTACCCTGCTGCTTCTCTGGAACCAGGAGCCAGACTCCAAGGGCAATGGGGAAAGCCAAGAGTCCGTAGGCATAGAAGGGAGCATACCAGGAAAGTAGAGCAATGAGAGATCCCAGGATGGGGCTAAGAACCTTCCCGAGACCATTCGCCGCCTCAAGCAAGCCTAGGGCTTTGGTTCGTTCGCTACTCTGGAAGGTGTCTCCAGTTAGTGCCATGGCAAGTTGGTAGGTGCCGCCAGCGCCAGCGCCTTGCACGATTCGCCCCACGAGCAGTAGGCTATAGGGGTTTTCTAGCAAGACGGCGGCGAAGCCACAGATCAATCCGCCAAGCCCGTAAACAAACAGAGCAGGGACCATGATCACTTTTCTTCCATAACGATCCGAGAGAAACCCTGCGAAGGGGATGAGAATGCCTGCAGGCACCGAGAAGAAGGTGACGATCAGACCCACCTGAAACTGCGTGAGTCCCATGGCTTGCTTCATCTGGGGGAAAACTGGAATCAACATGGAGTTGCCCAGAACCATGACCAACGGAACTCCACAGAGAATGGAAAATTGCAGGGCCGTTTTCTTCTTCAAGCCAGTCCACCTTTCGTCAATTGGCATACAACATGATGTGTGTAGAAAGTACGATAGTAGTATGCTTTGCGGTTAAGACCCTTACTCTTGACAAAGCTTGGGATAAAGGCTAGAATTTCAGTAGCTGAAAGAAGAGCGATGATTGGAAGAGTACGTTGACGCATTCCCCCAAGAGAGTCAGGTAGCTGGGAACTGATGGGACTGCTCGGCCGAAGATGATCCAGGAGCTGTGGGTTGAAGTAGTAGTAGGCTCACCGGTCGGGTCCCGTTATCGTACCAGTATGAGGTTGTTTGCTGAAAGCAGCAGCGAATTTGGGTGGTACCGCGTGAGTTGAGCTCTCGTCCCGAGTGGATGAAGGGCTCTTTTTATTTTTGTAGAGGAGGATGCTTGTGAGAGAACGGTTTTATGTAACGACGCCCATTTACTATCCCAGTGATCATTTGCATATTGGTCATGCCTACACAACAACGGTGGCAGATTCTCTAGCCCGCTGGCACCGTTTTGCCGGTCGCGAGGTCTATTTTGTCACCGGTTCCGATGAGCACGGTCAGAAAATTCAAAGGGCTGCGTTGGCTAGAGGGATTACCCCTCAGGCGTATGTGGATGAAATCGTGGCTACCTTTAAGGGCCTGTGGAAAGAAATGAATATTGAATACGATGACTTTGTCCGCACCACCGACCCTAGACACCATCAGGCAGTACAGGCTGTCTTCCAGACGATTTACGATCAAGGTGATATCTATAAGAGCACCTATGAGGGCTGGTATTGTACCCCATGTGAGACATTCTGGGTAGAAAACCGCCTCGAGGACGGGAACTGCCCCGACTGCAAACGCCCCGTCGAGCTCGTAGAGGAAGAGAGCTACTTTTTCCGTCTGAGCAAGTATGCTCCTCGTCTCCTCGAGTATATCGAAGAGCATCCTGAGCTCATCCAGCCCGAGACGCGCCGCAATGAGATGCTTAATTTCATTAAGAGTGGACTTGAGGATCTCTGTGTTTCTAGGACTACGTTTGATTGGGGTATACCCGTTCCCTTTGATGATAAGCATGTGGTCTATGTATGGTTTGATGCATTGACGAACTACCTAACCGCCCTGGGTTATCCAGAGCGGGGCGAGATGATGGATACATGGTGGCCAGCTGATTTGCATTTGGTGGGTAAGGAGATTATGCGCTTTCACACCATAATTTGGCCCATTATGCTGATGGCACTGGACCTACCTTTGCCCAAGACAGTGTTTGGCCATGGCTGGCTTCTCTTCGACAGTGATAAGATGTCCAAGTCTAAGGGAAATGTGGTGGATCCTCTGGTCCTCATCGCAGAGTTCGGCGTCGATCCGATTCGCTACTTCCTGATGCGAGAGGTCTCCTTTGGACAAGACGGAAATTTCTCGCGCAAAGCGTTGATCGAAAGAACGAATGCGGACTTGGCCAATGATCTGGGCAATTTGCTGAACCGCACTTTATCGATGTTAGATAGATACTTCACAGGTGTTGTGCCGGAGCCGGTAGCTGGTCCTAATGCGATCGACCAGGCTTTGATTGACTGTGCCAATAGTCTCGGTGGCGAGGTTGATGCCTGTCTTAGGGACTATAAGCTGAATGAGGCCCTAGTCAAGATTTGGCAGTTGATAGGTAGAGCCAACAAGTATGTCGATGAGCGGGCTCCTTGGAACCTAGCGAAGCTTGATGATAAGAGCGAGCTTAGTTCAGCCATGTATAATCTGGTAGAGGTCTTGCGGATTGTAGCTCTTTTGATCAAACCATTTCTACCAGAAACCGGAGCGCGGATGTGGGAACAACTTGGCTTAACAGATTTAGACAGCAAGGGTTTAGCAGATGCGAAGTGGGGCCTCTTGCCTGCTCTTACACAGACCGCAAAAGGAGATCCGATTTTCCCACGCATCGAAGTAGAACGGGAAGACCCTGCAGCCACGCAACAGGCAAAGCCTGAAGTGAAGAAAGAATCTGCACCTGCTCAGGAAAAACCCGAGGGCGTTCTGATCAGCATTGACGACTTTTTCAAATGCGAACTGGTCGTGGCAGAAGTTTTGGAGGCCGGTCCCATAATGGGAGCGGATAAGCTGCTAAAACTACAGGTAGACATTGGTACCGAAAAGCGCCAGATTGTCGCTGGAATTGCCAAGCATTATGCCCCAGCTGATCTAATTGGCAAGCGCATCGTGGTTGTACAGAACCTCAAGCCAGCGAAACTGCGCGGGGAGCTCTCCGAAGGTATGCTCCTAGCAGCCACCTCACCTGAGGGCAGGTTGGAGCTTGTGTCGGTTTCTGAGACAATACCTGCAGGAAGCAGGGTCAAGTAAGATGATTGATAGCCATGCTCATCTCAACGATCCCGCCTTTCACGAAGATCTTGCTGAGGTGATTTCTAGGGCGGAGGCGGAGGGCGTAGAGGCCATTATTAATGTGGGCTACGACCTGGTATCATCTCGCTTGGCCGTAACTTTAGCGGAGAGGTTTTCTGGTCTGTGGGCAGTCGTTGGTTTGCATCCCCACGATGCGAGATTCTGGGCAGAAGACTTGCGTGATTCCATCACCGCTTTGACGAGACATCCTAAGGTCCTAGCCATCGGCGAGGTAGGATTGGATTATCATTATGATCATTCGCCCAGGGATGTACAGCGCCATGTTTTCAGAGAACAATTGGCTCTAGGGCGCGAACTCGGACTACCCGTTGTGATTCATTCCCGTGAAGCGACGCAGGATACCGTAGACATTATTGGAGAGTATCCCGATGTTTCCTGTCTCTTGCACTGCTATTCAGGTAGCCTCGAAACGGCAAGAATCTATGAGAACATGGGGCATTACTTCTCTCTTGGAGGACCGATCACATTCAACAATGCCCATAAACTAAGGGATGTCGTGGCGGGGATTCCGCTAGAGAGAATTTTGCTTGAAACAGACTGCCCGTACCTAACTCCCCATCCCTATCGGGGCAAGCGTAATGAGCCTGCTCGCCTGGGATTGGTGGCAGAGAAACTGGCGGAGATTCATGGCTGTACGCTTGAGGATGTGGTGAGGCAAACCGTGGAGAACACCAGAGCATTTTTTCGTCTGACTGACAAGGAGGATTTGTAATGACAGTTGTTGCGTTAGTTGGCACCCAATGGGGTGACGAAGGTAAGGGAAAAATCACAGATGTCTTGGCATCCAGGGCCGATGTGGTCGCCCGTTATCAGGGTGGGAATAACGCCGGTCACACAGTCGTGGTGGGTGATACCACGTATAAGCTGCACCTGATTCCTTCGGGAATTCTTTATGAGGGAACGACATGCCTGATCGGAAATGGTGTAGTCGTCGATCCCAAGGTGCTGTGCGAGGAGATTGCCTACTTGCACCGCGGAGGGATTTCCACTGCAAACCTCCATATTAGCGAAAAGGCACACCTCATCATGCCGTATCATAGAGTGTTGGATCAGCTCGAAGAAGGCCAGCGCGCACTCAAGATTGGCACTACTGGCAGGGGCATTGGGCCTGCCTACGTAGATAAGTACATGCGCATGGGTGTACGCATGATCGATCTGAAGAGCCAGCAATCCCTAGAACGGGCCATCGATCAAGTGCTGCCCTTTAAGAATCGACTGCTGCAAAAAGTGTACGATCATCCCGGTTTTACCAGGGAAGAGTTGGTCGAGGAATACCAGATTTACGCGAAGACCATGGTGCCCCTCTTGACAGACACCTCCCTGGTGGTTGACAAGGCTAGGCGAGAGGGTCAGAGGGTACTTCTCGAAGGTGCCCAAGGGACGCTCCTAGATATCGACCACGGAACCTATCCCTTCGTTACGTCGTCGAATCCAACAGCAGGCGGCGCAGCCCCTGGGATCGGCATAGGGCCAAACCACATTGACCAGGTTATTGGAGTCGTTAAAGCATACACGACTAGAGTTGGTGAAGGGCCTTTTGTTTCGGAGCTAAAGGACGCCACAGGCGATTTAATTCGGGAACGTGGTAAAGAATTTGGGACCACAACGGGGCGTGCCAGGCGTTGTGGCTGGTTTGATGCGGTGCTTGTCCGTTATTCTGTTCGTGTCAATGGTCTGACGGGGCTAGCCATGACTCTTCTGGATGTCCTTGATGCACTAGAGAGCATTCAGGTTTGCGTGGGCTATGAGTATCTCGGTGAGCGCTTGGATAACCTACCTGCGGACCTTCAGGTGCTAAAGGAATGCAAGCCCATCTATGAAACATTGCCAGGTTGGCAGGCAGATACTACCGGGACCAAGAACATTGAGGACTTACCCTTTCATGCCCAGACTTATTTGACCTTCTTAGAAGAGCAGGTTGGCTGTCCCATCCAGATTGTCTCGGTGGGGCCAAGGCGGGATCAGACGATGCTTCTGCATCAGATTTTCTAGGAAAAACCAGATTATCGTGGAGTTTTGGCTAATTCTGATCTAAAATGGGAGAGTTGAGGAAACTCTCCCATTTTTCGTTGTTGCTAGAACGGAGGAAGAGGATGATTCGTGTACAGAACTTGAACAAGACGTTTCGCGTGGCCCAGCGTCAGGCTGGTTTAGCAGAGGCCGCAAAAGCCTTTTTCTCCAGAGAGTACACTACGATCCAGGCCCTCAAGGATGTGAGCTTCTCCATTCAAGAGGGGGAGATGGTAGGTTACATCGGGCCCAATGGAGCTGGAAAAAGTACTACGATCAAGATTATGTGTGGAATCCTGAATCCAGACAGTGGCACTTGCGAGATAGATGGCCTTACACCATGGCGTGATCGCAAGGAGCATGTAGCGACCATTGGGGTTGTGTTCGGCCAACGTAGTCAGCTTTGGTGGGATGTACCCGTGATCGATAGTTTTAACTTACTGAAAGCCATCTATGGTGTGGGAGAGCGGATGTACAGACGTAACCTCGACGAACTAGTAGAGCTTCTGGACATCAGCGAACTCTTGGTCAAACCGACGCGCAGTCTGAGCCTTGGACAAAGGATGCGCTGCGAATTAGTCGCGTCCCTGCTACATGAGCCGAGGATTCTTTTTTTGGATGAACCTACCATTGGTCTCGATGCCGTTTCCAAGATTGCTGTACGCCAGTTCATGAAAAAGCTGAACCAAGAACGAGGGACAACGGTGATCCTCACAACCCATGACATGCAGGATATTGAGGCCTTGGCAGAACGCATTATTCTAATCGGCCGAGGCCGGATTCTCTTGGATGGTAGTCTTTCCGAGCTCAAGAGACGCTTTACGGCCGTGAAAACAATCACCGTGGAGTATAGGGGCGAGGTTCCCAGGCTGAGTCTTGGCATGAAGTCTGTGGATTCTAGAGAAGGACGTTTGGTTCTAGAACTTGATCCTGCCAAATGTTCAGCCTCTACGGCGGTCACCGAGCTAGCGGAGCAAGTGGAACTGATTGATGTGTCCATTTCTGGTGTGAGTACTGAAGAGATGGTGGCCAGGCTGTATCAGGAGTACAAGATATGAGGAAGTACCTGGCTCTTTTTCGGATGCGATTCGCCAACAGTTTGCAGTACAGGGCAGCTGCAATCGCTGGTATGGCCACACAGTTTTCCTGGGGTTATATGGAGATACTGGCCTTTCAAGCTTTCTATAGAGCTAATCCAGTGGCTTTTCCTATGGAGTTTTCTCAAGTTGTGACCTACATTTGGATCCAACAAGCTTTTCTGGCCATCTTCATGGTTTGGTTCTATGAGAACGAGATTTTCGAGGCGATTTCTAGTGGAGCCATTGCCTATGAGTTGGTTCGCCCCATGGACTTATACAACCGTTGGTTTGCTCAATCGGTAGCAAATCGACTTGCTAGAGCAGTTTTGCGGTCGCTACCCATCCTCTTGGTGGCTTTCTTGGCGCCTCCTCCTTTGCGGATGTCGCTACCGGACAATGGTCTTCAATTTGTTCTCTTTGGTCTTTCGTTTGTCCTGAGTCTGGGAGTGGTTGTAGCCTATACGATGATAGTCTATGTTACAACCTTCTTTACCCTCTCGCCTGTGGGGGTGAGGATTATTGCCGCTATGTTAGCCGATTTTCTCGCTGGTGGAATTCTCCCGCTACCCTTTTTTCCCGCAGGATTCAGGGCTGTGGCTGAACGGCTTCCTTTCGCAGCGATGCAGAACATGCCACTACGCATCTATAGTGGTCATATCTCTGGAATAGAGGCCCTTTGGGGAATCTGTCTACAGATCTTTTGGCTCATTGTCTTGGTTGCGCTGGGCCGCCTGATCATGAAGAGAGCTTTGCAGCAAGTGGTTGTGCAGGGGGGATAATATGGGTCTATACTTAAAGTTCTTCAGCATGCACCTTAAGAGCCAGATGGAGTACAAAACCTCCTTCTTCTTTACGATCGTCGGGCAGTTTACGGTATCCTTCACCTCCTTGCTGGGGATCTGGTTTCTGTTTGAGCGGTTTCAAGAGGTGGAAGGATTCAGTTTTTCCCAAGTCCTACTTTGCTTTGCTACCGTCTTGATGTCTTTTTCCCTCGCAGAGTGTTTTGGTCGCGCCTTCGATCAGTTTCCACGAATGCTGGCCAATGGAGAGTTTGACCGGGTGTTGGTCAGGCCCAAAAATGTGATTGGGCAGGTGCTAATGGCCAAGATCGACTTCACACGGCTGGGGCGTTTGACACAAGCACTCTTCGTCTTTATCTATGCTTTGCCCCGGAGTGGCGTTCTATGGACATGGGATAAGGTTTGTACCTTAGTCCTGATGATAGTCTGTGGGTGCCTTGTCTTTTTCTGCCTGTTCTTGATCTATGCTGGCTTCTCGTTTTTTACCCTAGAGGGTTTGGAGTTCATGAATGTACTAACAGATGGGGGAAGGGAGTTTGGTAGGTATCCTTTCTCCATATATGGCAATGAGGTTTTGAAGTTCCTCACCTATGTAGTACCCTTAGCCCTTGTTCAATACTACCCACTTCTGTACTTGCTTGAGAGAGAAAGCTCTCTTCGCTACATGTTGGCGCCCCTAGGTGGTCTCCTTTTTGCCATACCTGCCTATGCTTTGTGGCGGTTTGGCTTGAAAAACTACATTTCCACAGGATCGTAAGTTTGGCGTTGAGACTTGCATGCCAGATTTGCATTCCACAAGGCAGAATTTTGCGGCAGACCTCCTTGACAATCCTACGATTCTGGGCTATGATAGCACTTGTGGCGAAAAGAGCCATT
>CAZAJB010000040.1:0-20700 GCA_964485345.1 uncultured Clostridiaceae bacterium | reverse complement strand
CTTCCAACGACTGGCATAAAAGCCTGTGGGTAGGTTATGCTAGCTACGAAAGTAGCTTTCAGTTTGGGAAAGGAGTTGAGCTATGCCCAGGGGACCTAAACCAGATGATCGGCGAGATAATGTGGATAAGCTCAGGGAACAAGTTGTGAACACTATCGAGAATCTCGAAGCGTCCCATGACACTCTGCATATGGATCTCCCCGATGAACAGAAGGAGGCGATCCGCGAAAAAAACCGGCGCCGCAAGCATTCCATAGCAGGGAAACGAGAAGAGATTCGCGACGAGTATGCGTTTCAGCAGAAACAAGACGAATGAGCAAGGTAGAGGCCACCCCAGTCGAGGAGACGGGGTGGTTTTTTTGCTACCTACAAGGAAAACCGCTAAATGAGCAGAAAACATAGGAAACTAAAGCGGAAAAGAGGGGTAGCATGCAGGACCTACAGTATATGCGAGAGACCTACGAGACTCTTCACCAGCACCCAGAACTAAGTGAGAAGGAGTTCTGGACAGCAAACTTCGTGGTGGGAGAGCTCACCCGGCTCGGGTTCACTGTTCGCACCAATCTGGGTGGTACAGGGGTGGTGGGGATCATGGAGTTCAGCCGTCCTGGTCAGACTCTAGCTCTCCGCTGTGACATGGATGCTCTACCTGTTCAGGAGGAGACTGGCGCTCCGTACGCATCGAAAAACCAAGGGGCAATGCATGCTTGTGGTCATGATAGCCACATGACAATGGTCCTAGGAGCCTGCGCCTACGCAGCCAGAAACAGCGAGCGCTTAGCTGGTACTTTAACGGCCATTTTTCAGCCAGCGGAAGAAAATGTAGTTGGTGCTAAGGCCATGCTAGAGCAGGGGGTTTTCTCCCAGCTTAAGCCCGATCGGATCGTGGGAATTCACAACTGGCCCAGTTTGCCAGCGGGAAGCCTAGGATTGGTTGAGGGGCCCATAACAGCTTATGCTGATCGGTTCAAGGTCGTCTTTACGGGCGAAGGGGGACATGGCGCCTTTCCACAACGAACTACAGACCCTATCGCCATGGCCACGGCCGGTATTCAGAACGCTTTTTCCCTAGTCCAGAGAGGTGCTGATACGAGTTTCCCTCAGACCCTGTCCTTTGGCGTGATCCAAGGGGGAGCAAGCTTTAACGTGATTCCCAGGCAAGTGGTGGTGGAAGGCACCGTCCGCACCATCAGGGGAGAGGATCAGACGAAAATGATTGATCACCTCCACCAAGCCTTTCGAGCCGGCGCTCACTTGTATGGCGGAGAGTATAGTCTGGAATATCGCCAGGGAGTTCCTGCAGCGGTAAATGACTCCCTTTGCGTGGAGGAACTGGCCGGGATCTTTGCGGCTCAGATGCCGGAGGTACCCGTTGTCTCCCAGGGTTTGGCCAGCTTGATTGGGGAGGATATGGCCTACTTCTTGCAGGAAGTACCAGGTGTTCTTTTGTTCATTGGATCTGGGCAAGCAGGTGCCGTTAATGAGCTGCACCATGCTAGGTTTCTAGTGCCTACTCAAACCCTGCATACGGGATATCAGGCCCTCACCAGCGTTATAGAAGGGTACTTAGCATGAGAGACCTTGGCGCTTTACAGAAACCGCTCCGCTTGCAGAAGGGCGATCGAGTAGCAACTGTCAGCCTTTCCTGGGGTGGAGCTGGTGATCCGGAGATCTTGTGGCGGTACGCGCAGGGTAAACGCCGCCTAGAGGAACACTTCGGTCTTGAGGTTGTGGAGATGCCCCACACACTCAAGGGGAGCAAGTTTGTCTATGAGAATCCGCAGAAACGTGCGGAAGACTTGATGACCGCCTTTGCCGATCCTGTGATTAAGGGGATCTTTGCCTGCATTGGCGGTGACGATAGTATCAGAATGCTCCCCTACATTGATTTTTCAGTGATTCGCGATCATCCCAAGGTCTTTATGGGCTATTCGGATACAACCACTACCCATCTCATTTGCCTCAAAGCGGGGTTATCATCATTTTACGGACCATCGATCTTGGCGGAGTTTGCCGAGAATGTGAGTATGCATGCCTACACAGCGCACTGGGCGGCAAGGGCGCTCTTTCAGACAGAGCCTATGGGACCCATTCATCCCGCCACAGAATGGACCAGCGAGTACCTACCCTGGGTAGAGGAGAATAAGGAGAGAAGCCGTAAGATGGAGCCCAACCTAGGCTATGAGCTACTCCAGGGCACAGGGGTCGTCCGAGGTAGGCTCCTGGGCGGATGCGTAGAGGTTTTGGAGATGGCTAAACAGACTGTTCTATGGCCTGATCAAGTGGATTGGTCCGAGGTAATCTTGTTCTTGGAGACCTCTGAAGATCAACCGCAGCCTACGCACTTGGAATACTGGCTGAGGAACTACGGGACGCAGGGCATCCTGCAAAGGATCCAGGGGATGATTGTGGGCAAGCCCTACGGCGATAGATATTACGAGGAGTACAAAAAGTCCATTAGAAAAATCCTGGCCGAGGTCGATCGAAGCGATCTACCCGTCTTGTACAATATGAGCTTCGGTCATACAGCTCCCATGACGATTCTCCCCCTGGGGGCACTGGCGGAAATTGATTGCGACAGGCGTTCCTTTACGATCTTGGAGAGTGGTGTGGTGTAAGCAAAAAAGCGCCTGGGTTTTTTCGCCAGGCGCTTTATTCTTGATGGGTTGATTCTACTTGTAGTCCTCTAACGCTTTCGCCAGCCGCGCCATGGCCTCTTCAAGCACAGACCTGGGACAGCCAATGTTCATGCGTTGGTAGCCAGCCCCAGCAGACCCAAACATCACTCCGTCATTCAAGGCAAGACCGGCCTTTTGCACGAAGAATTGGTTGAGCTCTTCTGGGGGAATGTCTAAATCTCGGCAATCTAACCATAGCACAAAGGTTCCTTCGGGCCAAACCACCTTGATCTTCGACGTTATCTTGGCGAGTTGCGCTTTGACATACTCAAGATTTCCTTCT
The DNA here is from genome assembly GCA_964485345.1 of uncultured Clostridiaceae bacterium. GTDB lineage: Bacteria > Bacillota > Limnochordia > Darwinibacteriales > Darwinibacteriaceae > UBA5420. The sequence goes on along the minus strand of CAZAJB010000040.1, from coordinate 17,739 downwards.
AAATACGTAAGTAACGCATCGAGCCATGCTTGTCCCTCGCGATATGCTGTTTCGGCAGCAATGGGGGCAAAGACATTAGAATGTCCGTTTCCGAGGCGTTGTACTTGGTTGGCGAACTTGTCCCTCATGTCTTGGTTAGGTATGATCACATCCGACAGATACAGGCCCGCGAGGTTAAAGGTCTTGCTAGGGGCCATGAAAGTCATGACCCGGTCTGCAATTTCAGGTGACAGGCTGGCCAGGGGGATGTGCTTCTGAGAAGAAAAGGTCAAGTCTGCCCAAATCTCATCAGAAAGTACCGTAACCCCATATTTCACTACAAGCTCACCAAGGGCTAGAAGTTCCTCGCGGCTCCACACTCTTCCGACTGGGTTGTGGGGGCTACAGAGAATGAGAACCTTCGCTCCGGCCCGGAAGATTTCTTCTAAGTCTACAAGGTCCATCGTATACCGGCCGTTTGCTTCGCACAGCTTGTTTTCCACTACAATACGGTCGTTTTCGCTCGCTGTGGAAAAAAAAGGTGGATACACAGGCGACTGAATGACAACGGAATCGCCAGGTTCGGTGAGGGCTAGGATCGCTGTGGCTAAGCCAGACACCACTCCAGGGCTATAAAGCAGCCAGCTCGGATCAATCGCCCAACCATGACGTGTCTTGAGCCAATCAATGATGGCAGCATTGAGGCTGGCAGGCTTGATCTCATAGCCATAGACCCCATGCTTCGCTCGGGCTGTAACTGCTTTTACTACGGCCTCAGGAGGTAAGAAGTCCATGTCTGCCACCCACATGGGGAGTAAGTCTTCTTGACCCGAACCGAAGACCTCTGCCGCAGCATCCCATTTCACACACTGCGTATGGCGGCGCTCAACGATCTGGTCGAAGGGCGATTGACATCCCATACCTACACCTTCCTTGCCACGCCTGTTTTCTTTGCAGCGTCAGCCACTGCCTTGGCTACGGCAGGCGCAACTCTGTCGTCGAAGGGTGAGGGCATGATATAATCAGCTGTTGGCTCTGGAATTAGATCGGCAATGGCGTAGGCTGCCGCGATTTTCATCTCATCATTGATGTCCTTGGCCCGCACATCCAAAGCACCTCTGAAGATGCCGGGGAAACCCAGTACGTTGTTGATTTGGTTTGGATAGTCAGAACGGCCTGTGGCCACAATCGCTGCGCCGGCCTCGATGGCCAGGTCTACTGCGATTTCGGGTTCAGGGTTAGCCAGAGCCATGATGATGGGCTGATCCGCCATACCTTTCACCATTTCTGGTGTCACGGTGTTGGCCGCGGAAACACCGATAAATACGTCAGCTCCTACCATGGCCTCTTGAAGAGTCATCCGTTTGCCTTCAGGATTTGTGGCTCTGGCAACTTCCTCTTTGATATCATTATTGGTTGGATCGCCTGGAATCAATGGACCTTTGCGTCCACAACCAACAACGTTCGTGTAACCATCTTTGAGCAGGAGCCGAACGATGGCACCGCCTGCAGCACCAATACCGCTCACGACGATAGAAGCACTCTTGTCCTTACCTACAACCCTTAGGGCGTTAATCAGTCCTGATAGTGTCACAACGGCAGTACCATGCTGGTCATCATGGAAAATGAACATATCTGTTTCTTTGCGTAAGCGTTCTTCAATCTCAAAGCAACGGGGTGAAGCAATATCTTCTAGGTTGACGCCTGCGATGGTAGGTTCCATAGCCTTAACGAAGGCCACGATCTCATCTACATCTTGGGTATTGAGGCAGAGGGGGATGGCATTAACATTGCCAAACTCCTTGAACAAGACTGACTTGCCTTCCATAACGGGCAGAGCTGCAGAGGGTCCAATGTTGCCCAAACCCAGTACCGCTGAACCATCGGATACAACCGCAATTGTATTGCCCTTCCAGGTGTAATCCCACACCTTGTCCTCATCTTTGGCAATTCTATTGCAGGGTTCTGCAACCCCTGGTGAGTAGGCGAGGGATAGTTCGTCGGCGTTGGTTACCTTTACCTTGCTCGTGATCTCAAGCTTGCCGCGCCATTGCTCATGCTGTGCTACGGATCTTTCATAAATATTCATCTACATTCCTCCTTGTCTGATGCACCTATTTCTAGTGATAATTGTATCTTCCACACTTGCGTCCGGTCTCCTACAGACTTTGTGAAAAAATCACGCTTCCCTCCCATGCATTTTTGCTTCGGAGTTGCTTTGACGCAGAAATTCCATAATTCTCTGCAAGAATGCTTGGGCACTTGCCATGTCACTTTCGCTGGGTAAGCGCTCTCCATAAAGGATGTCATTGCGAATCTGGCGAATGGCCTGAAGCTTTTCAAGATCCGACTCAGTCAGGATCTGGTCCCGCGGAGCGTCTCCGTTTCCGACATTGTTTAGCGATTCGCCGATCAGCTTTTCGGAAGCAATCCACTGCCGCATAAAGGAAGCGAGACTCTCTTCATCAGAGAAGTACGAGACATATTCGTCCGGTGCCCCGTAGGGGTCTGAACGTCCTACAGCGATGCGAGCATCGTTGTAAGGCCCATAAAGATCAGGATTGGCGTGCAAGATGCCATCGACAATCTGCTCGGCGAGGGGTTGTGCTTTTGAGTCTGCGTTGCACTGATGCAAGATAGGTTTGAGTGCAGGCACAGAGTTAAGGCCGATTTCTTTGAGGAAATGGAACAATACATCCGTACGTCCGATAAAGGGTTCAAAATCGCCGCGGTGCGAAGCCTTACGGGTATGATCATATAAATACGATGAGAGCTCGTAGTGGTTGGAGAAGGGTTGACGCTCCGTATTAATCCTTCGCTTGGCGGCCATTTGTAAACGTTCTAAGGCGATTTCCCCAGCATGCATCAGGCCATTCAGTTCATCAAGGATGGCGTATTCATCCTGCGAAAGGAAACCCTCTGTCGATTTATAGACCAAATCATGCTCTACCTCGGCCCAGGCATGCATCAGTACCGAACCTACCTGGAGTTCAATCACATAGTTCGCTAGATGTTGATCGACGGGCGCCAGGGTCTCGGGCTTGAGGCACAGACGATAATGACGCCCCACATAACCTAAGAACCTCTTTTGATAGGCTCCGGGATGTTGCAGGGCTTCGGGAAAATCCTTGACGTGGTCGACATGAAAGTGACTACGGATAAAGTGATCAATTTCTTCCCGGTCGCCTGGAAAGTAGAGGGCAATACGTACTCCCGCTAGATCTACAATGTCTTCATAGATTTCATCTACCGTTTGGTAAGCTTTTTCCTGGGCCCTGGTTTCAACTTTCGCCATCAGACTATCTAGTTTTTTGGCCCGTGAGGTGACTAACGCTCGTAGACCCTGTCGTTTTAGTGCACTCTCACATTGGTAAGCGCAGGTTTGGGCAAGGTGTTCATAGTGACCCATCTTGCTTTTGTAATCGTCGATGAACTCGCTGATCAAAGCCATGGCGCTCTCCTATCTTGGCGTAGTATTCTCCTTGATCCACTCTTACTCTAAAAGAGACGGATCTGGTACATAACCGCAATCACGCTAAGGCTGCTGAGGGTCAGCAATGTATAGTAGAGTCTCTGCAGGCGATTGCCTCTACGCGTAATGATCAGGTAAATGTCTGTCAGAAGGATAAGACCCGCTAACCCCACAAGAATCTTCGTAAGAACCAGCACGGCGTTAAGGGTAGAGGAAGGCTCTAGGACAACAGTGGGAACTCCTAACGTTGGATGAATGGTGCCCATGATGTCAGCGAAGAGGATCAGCGTGGTAACAAACAGCAGAAAGAATAGTACACCGAGAACTTTTGGCGCGACAAAGTGGCTCCGTCTAGCCTGCGGCCTAAAGATGGCTCTAATCCACCCTAGTATTGTGACTAGCATGAATAGAACCGAAATGCCGAGTAAACTGAGAAGAAATGTGGGAGTCTGGTACCAAGGAGTGCGCAGCCAGGTGCTAGGCCCATCGAAGTGAACCTTCGTGACCCGTCCATCGTCAAAGCTGAGGACCATTTTGTCCGAACCGCTCAGGTTTTGGAAGAGGTTTGGGGCAATTTCGCCGTAGCGCGTTGTTACTCCAGAGACACGAACATTGAGGTAGCCCTCCTCGTCCACGCTGAGGGCCATGGGCTGCGCCAGACGTAGAACGGATTCAAGGCTCGTGAAATTGCTGCGAGCTGTATGATAGGTTCCGGTGTAGTTTTTTTCCATGCCCGCGGCAATGCTCTGGGGTGTGGCCTGCCCTGGGTTTTCGTCTGGGAAGTAGCGATCCATAAACCCCTGCCAGAGAGCGAGGCGCGCCTGCTCTCCTAAGGGAGAGTTATAGACAATGTAGAGACCTAGATTCTCAACCGGTAAGAAGTAGAGGCCCGTTGTGAAAAGTAGCGTGTCTCCACCATGGCTCAAGACCCTGTGTCCGTTGTAATCAGCTTCAATGAAGCCATAGGTCATGCCAGGCATCTCAGGGTGCACTGAGAATTGCTGGGTTTGCATGATTTGGGCGGTCTCTTTCTGGAGAATTCTAGTGTCCGGAAGCCTTTCCCCCTCTTCGCCTAGCTCTTCTTCCTCTTCTTCGGCCGCTGCCTCCGCTTCGTCCTCGGCGATTTCGCCTTCAGGACTAGCCTCAGGCTGCGCTAGATCCAAGTGTGCCATGATCAGACGAGCCATGTCGTGGGTTGTGCTAGTGAGTGCACCTGCGGGGTAGGATTGAACATACTCGAATCCGCCAGGTACAAAGCCTCCGTCTTCATAGCGATAACCCTCACTCATCTGCGAGGCGAGATTGGCCGACAGTGGTTGCTCAAAGGTTGAGGAGTTCATCCTTAAGGGTGCTAGGATATGTTCTTCAGCGTACTCGCTAAAGGGTTGCCCGCTCACTACCTCGACAATATAGGCGGCTAATGTGGTGCCATAATTCGAATACGCCATCACGGATCCCGGCTGAAAGACGCGGCTGGGCAGATGGTTTTTCACATATTCATTGAGCGGCTGCATGAGATCCGCTGAAGAAACAAAAAGTTCGATCACCCTATCCTCAAAACCGGCAGAATGCGTCATCAGGTGGTGCAATGTAATGGGAGGAGCTTCTCTGCCTGCTACTTTCGAGGGAATGGCGAAATCAAGGTAGGCGTTAATATCGGTAAATAAATCTAAGCGTCCGGCTTCAATCAACTGCATCACGGCAGTCCAAACCAAGATTTTCGAGTTGGAGCCAGGGCGGTGCAGGGTTGTCTCGGGATCCATAGGTACTTGCTTTTCTAGATTGGCCATGCCATAGCCCTTGCTAAAGACAATTTCACCGCCACGCACCAAGGCTACCGTAGCCCCAGCCAGCTTATACTCTCGCATCTGCATGGCTACAGCTCCGTCAAAAAAAGCCTCAAGTTCTTCGGGGCTCCTTAAGTTTGCAGCGCTGACCTGCGGTATGATCATGAAAAATGCAAGCAATAGACATGTTAAGAGTAGTCTTCCTTTGTAAATTCTTTCCATGTATTCACCTCATCGCGAAGTTAAGTCTAACGATGACAGACTTCTCCAAGCGCGAGGTGGTTCCTTCTATCAAGTCCAAGAATTTGTCCAGGGCTTAGCAACCCAAGCGGCTAGGGCAAAGCGGCCCAAAAATAGGATTAACATGGGTAGGGGATACATCCAGGGGCTGTACTCGAAGAGCCCCAAGAAGTGCACTACCTGGCTAAAGGCGGTGGCTAAGAGGGCCCAGGCGAGGACGTAAAGATAGACTAAGTTCCCTTGATCCCGGGGCCAAAAATACAGAAAGAAGATGATAACTAGGATCCAGGTAATTGGTGCCAAAATGAGCTGTCCGCTGGCATCGAACATGCCCGAATTGATGTAACTAGCGAAGTGAAATACATTGCCAAAAATGAGGTTGAGGACACCATCTAGCAGGCCACCCAAGACAAATCCAAAGGGAACGAGGGAGCGCAGACTGGTCCGGGGCACGGTGATCAGCAGGAAACCGAGAAGAAGCAGAATCAGGCCTGGGTAGAACCACATTTGAACAGTCATAGGGGCACCCCTTCCAAATTACAGGTCAAGGGTAGTATAGCCATCTTTCTTAGCAATATTGCGTCTTTTTTCTTCGGTACCATTTGTGTTATACTAGAGGTTGTTATATTTGGAAAGGACTAACGCCTATGCAGATTAGAAATGTGGCCATCATTGCCCACGTTGATCATGGCAAGACCACCTTAGTGGATGCTTTTTTACGACAGAGCGGCATCTTTAGGGTCAATCAAAAAATTGATGACCGGATCCTAGATTCCAATGCTCTAGAAAAGGAACGGGGCATCACGATTCTGGCCAAGAATGTCTCGGTGCAGTTTGGCGATGTGAAGATCAACATTGTGGATACGCCGGGTCATGCGGATTTTGGCGGCGAAGTAGAACGGATTTTGAGTATGGTAGACGGCGCTTTACTCGTGGTCGATGCAGTGGAAGGACCTATGCCTCAGACCCGCTTTGTGTTGCATAAAGCGCTTCAGAGGGGTCTAGCGCCCATCGTCGTGGTGAACAAGTGCGATCGTCCAGCGGCGGATCCCAATCGCGTCGTTGATGATGTGTTTGACCTCTTTGTGGCCCTAGATGCCACAGAGAAGCAGCTGGACTTCCCAGTCTTTTATGCCTCAGCCCTAACGGGCAGCGCCAGTGCAGATTGGCAAGATTTCCAAGTTGGGGTAGCTCAAGGTGGCAACATTCTTCCACTTCTACAGGGTGTAGTGGATTACGTGCCGGAACCCACGATCCAGGCAGACGACCACCTGCAGATGATGATAAGTAATCTGGAATACAATGATTATGTGGGACGAATTGCCCTAGGGCGGATTGCCAGCGGCGTTTTGAAAAGTGGCCAGGACGTTGTCTTGAGCCATAGCGAACGCACGAAGACGCGCAAAGGGAAAATCAGCCAAGTCTATACCTATCAGGGCCTAGAAATGCTGCCTGTAGACCAGATGATCGCCGGCGACATTGCCGCTTTCAGCGGTATAGAGGGAGTTGAGATCGGTGAGACGGTCAACAATGTGGATCAAATCCGGCCCTTGCCGGCCATTTCCGTTGACCAACCAACACTGACCATGGTTTTTCGGGTCAATGATGGACCCTTGGCCGGACAAGATGCGCAGTATTTGACAAGCCGCCAGTTGCGCGATCGTCTCTGGCGTGAATCCAGGATTAATGTGGCTCTTGAAGTCAGTGATACCGAGTCACCAGATCAGTTCAGAGTCTCGGGCCGTGGCGAGCTTCACTTAAGCGTCTTGATTGAGACCATGCGGCGTGAAGGATATAGTTTCTGTGTGACCAAGCCCGAACCGGTTTTGCGGCAGACCGATACTGGGGTATTAGAACCCTACGAACGCCTGCACATGGATGTTCCCCAAGAGTACTTTGGTTCGGTGATGGAGTTCATTGGGCAACGAAAGGGTGAGCTTCAGGCCCTGAATCAAGGGGGCGAAGGACGCATGCGGGCAGAATTCTTGGTGCCCGCCAGGGGCCTAATTGGTTTTGCCTCCCAATTCTTGACCGAAACAAGGGGCCATGGCATTATGCATCACGCCTTCGCTCACTATGCACCCTGGTCTGGAGCTATAACCCAAAGGCAGACGGGGAGCTTGGTTGCCTGGGAAGCTGGCAGCGCTACCGCCTATGCACTGCAGACCGCAGAAGAGCGAGGTACTTTGTTCATTGGCCCCGGGACGGAAGTCTATGCGGGCATGATTGTGGGAGAGCATAGCCGCTCGGGGGATTTGGACATTAATGTGGCCAAGAAGAAACAGCAGACGAATGTCAGGGCTGCTGGATCCGATGATATGGTAAAACTGAATACCCCGAGGCAACTCAGCCTAGAGCAATACCTGGCCTACCTGGCATGGGATGATTGTCTCGAAGTGACTCCGAGCGCTCTGCGTCTGCGTAAGTTGCTTTTAGATCGACACGCCAGGGAGAAACAAAAGAAGCATACGTAAAGAGGAGTCTGGCGGTTCTGCCAGAACTACAAACGGGAGGGGATGTCTTTGTTCAGGTTTACGACGAAAGATGTATGGGTTGGCAATAGGGTGATGCAGTTTAAGATGGTGGACCATCCAGGAGCTGCCGCAACCCTTGTGGTAAATGATGGTAAGGTTCTCTTCGTGGAGCAGTATAGGCCGGCTGCGGGCCGCCTTATGTTGGAGCTTCCTGCTGGAACGATCGATCTCGGAGAGCCCCCCATGGAATGTGCCCAGCGGGAATTGCAAGAAGAGACAGGCTATTTGGCAGAGACTTGGGAGACGCTTGGACATGTGTATCCTACACCAGGATACACCAATGAGATTCTCTACCTATTCTTGGCGAGGGGTATCACCAAGGGTGAGCAGAATCTTGACGAGGGTGAGGACATCAGAGTTCGTTGGATTCCCTTGACTGAAGTGGAAGAGATGATCGATATGGGCGGCATTAATGACGCCAAGACCATCATTTCTGTCTTGAAATATGTTCGCAAAATGAACGCTTAGGCCTAAGCATAAAGCACGGTATAGACTCAAAAAGGTGGTGCCCCGTTCTGGGTTGCACCACCTTTTTCTTAGTTCTTTTCTAGTATGTGCCGAATGGCGGCGACATCTTCTGGGGTGCCAATATCCTGCCAGAAGCCTGATATCTTGTGGACTTTCACCGGTACGCCAGCAACCACCATCTGCCGCACTGCGTCGCTTAGTTCATACTCCCCCCGGGGAGATTTGCTAAGCCCAGCCAAGTATGTAAAGATCAGGGGTTGGAAGACATAGACCCCAGCGTTATTCCAATTCGTTGTAGAAGTGCCCCTCGGGGGCTTTTCCACAATCTTCTCCAGAAATCCGTCTTCGCCCATATAGACAGCGGCTCCTGCCGCAGGATCATCGATCCAGTTGGCAGAACTCACCATGGTCTGCTCCCGCAAGGCTAGGTCGACCATGCCTTTGTAATTACTCGGTTCGATCAAGATGTCTCCGTAGGAGACCATCAGCGGTTCATTTCCCGCTAGTTCTCTGGCCAGGAAGACCGCACGGCCCGTTCCATAGGCGCTGAGATCCTGCCGCAAATAATGAATCTCTACTCCGAGTGATTCGCCTCGGCCATATCTCTCTTCGATCATCTCGCCTAGGTGACCTATAATAACGGCAAAACGGCCAATGCCCGCCCCTTTCATTCCTAGAATGATGTGCTCTAAGCAGGTTTTCTCGCCAATGGGCAAGAGCGTTTTGGGCAGGCCTTTGCCCATTTCTCTGAGACGTGTACCTTTACCAGCTGCCAATATCACACCAAGCACTTAGATCTCTCCTTCGGGGGATGGTAAACTAAGATAGGTATCGCTGAAGACGGCTGCTTTAAGCTGTGCTCCCTCCTTAGGCGAAGCGGTCTCGTAAGCTAGACGCAGAATAGGTTCTGTGCCAGAAAAACGAACGGAGAACCAGTTATCATTGGTAAAGTAGAACTTTACCCCATCTGCATACGATGTCTTGGCGAGGGTCCAGGGTAGAGTTGGCGTGTAGCGTTCTTGGATCAAGATCTGATTTAGGCGGGTACGATCTTGGGGATTGTAGTGAAGATTTACTTCACCAAAGTAGAGAGTACCGTACTTTTCATTGATCTCCGCCAAAAGTTGGCTGAGGCTCTTACCGGTCTTAGCCAGCATTTCTACTGCTAGGAGGGCGGCCAAAATACCATCTTTACCGTTGACATGGCCGCGGATCTTCAGTCCGCCGCTGCTTTCTCCTCCTAAGAGTAGGTTTTCTTCGTCCATCTTCGATGAGATGTGCTTAAACCCTACAGGGACTTCGTAAGCGGGCTCGCCAAAAGAATGTGCGATACGATCGAGGACATGGCTTGTGGTGACATTGCGCACCAGGCCTCCTTTTTCGTTTCGGTATGCTTTTAGATAGTAATAGAGTAGTTTCAAAATCTCATTGGCATCGATATAGTTGCCCTGCTCGTCATAAAGTCCGATGCGGTCTGAATCACCATCTGTGGCAATTCCGATGTGATACTTCCCTTGCTTCATCATGTATTCCATGTCTTGCAGCGATTCGCGGGCAGGGGTCGGGGCTCGCTGACCAAACATCGTATCACGATCAGCATTGATCAAATCCACCGAACAGCGGAGGGACGCGAGACACATGGCCATGATATCCTTAGCGACCCCAAACATGGGGTTAAACAGCACTCGGAAATTGCGTTTTTGCACCGCTTCTATATCAATTTGGGCCAATAAAGAATCGATGTAGGCATTCTTGTTGGAGTACTCAATAATCTTCCCTTGCAGGAGAGCAGCGTCAAAGGAGAGGGGAGGAGCCTGAAGGTCAGGAATGGTGCGGCAGATCTCTTCGAGACGATTGGTCACCTCGACCTGAGCGTCTTTGCCGCCTTCGACTATGATCTTCAGTCCATTATATTCAGAAGGGTTATGGGAGGCGGTAACCATAAGCCCCATGGCCAAGCCTTCTTGATCTACTGCGTACATGAGCATGGGCGTAGGCACCACCTGCTCTATAAACCAGACCGTAATACCATTGTGAACTAGGATTTCTGCCAGTGCCCGCGAAAAGCGGCCAGACAAAAAGCGGAGATCATGCCCTACTACCACAGGCTTATGGGCCTGTCCTAGTTCCTCTAAGTAAAGGGCTACCGCCTGGGCCACTCTGCGTACATTGCCAAATGTAAATTCCTCCGCAATAATTGCCCGCCAACCACCTGTGCCGAATTTGACCATATCGCCTCACACCTTTCGCAATCATGCTGAGGTATTCGCTTTGGGTGGCGACATTCCTTTCTGCGCACAAGAAAGCCCCAGGATTACTTGGGCCAGAGAAGCTGTAGAATCATTTGCTGGCTGACATTTGCCTGGGCGATCATGGCCAGGGAGGCCTGCATCCGAATTTGCGCCTTAACCATATTCATGATTTCTTCGGCGATATCCGCATCACGGATTCGTGACTCGGCATCGGCCAGGTTGATGGCTGTGTTCTCGAGGTTATTGATAGTGTGTTCGAGGCGTCTTGTCTTAGCCCCAATATAGGCTCGCTGGGTTGAGACTTTATTGATTGCCTCGTCGACAATGTCAATGGCCTTACTGGCGTCTTCCGGGGTGAGGACCGAGACGATCTTGCCATCTTGATCCTTAAGCATCAAGGCTTCGCCTCGCATATCGCCCAAGCTAATATCCATCGTTTGGCCCGCATTGGCTCCCACTTGAATCAGCATGGGATTGCTCTCGCTTCGGCCTCCATCGAGGAGGTTGATCGTGTTGAACTGCGTGTTGCCACCAATGTCATCAATGGCCTTCACCAGTTCTTCAAACTCTAATTGGAGCGCTCGACGCTCTGTTTCAGTCAGGGTGCCCGTAGCAGAATAGACTGCGATCTCTCGCAGGCGATGTAAAATGGCATGTGTCTCGCCTAGGGCTCCATCTGCCACGTTGAGCAGGGAAATCGCGTCTTGCGAGTTTCTTGAGGCTTGGCGGAGGCCACGGATCTGGGCCCGCATCTTCTCGGAGATGGCGAGGCCAGCTGGGTCATCAGCGGCGCGGTTAATACGCAGTCCCGTAGAAATTCTCTCCATGGACCGGGTGTAGTCGACTTGAGCCGCTCGAAAGGCGCTAACTGCCCGTAAACCCGCTAGATAGAAGACGTTCACTGGTTTGCCACCCCACCTCTACTTCCTATATCGGGAACTTTTCCTATTTGCTTTAGAGGATCACCAGGAATGTGAGACCTATTAGGATTCCTAGGATGGAGCCAAAGGTCGAGGCTACCTGGAAACTCTCCTGCTGGGCTTGGGGCAGGAGTTCATGGAAGACCAAGAAGAGCATGGCGCCTGCTGCGAATGCTAGCGTTCCTCCTAGACCCTGGGGAGAAAGGGTGCCAATCGTCGCCCCGATCAAGGACCCTATCCCCATGGGAGTTCCAGCTAGGATCGTCAGAAGGACAGTGCTGGTCGGACTGCATCCCCCTGCTAACAGAGGGGCTGCCATGGCCATACCCTCCGGGATATTATGCAGACAAAGGGCAAGGGCAAGGGAAAACCCAAGCTTCTGTGAGCTTAGGTAACCGGCGCCGATGGCTAGACCCTCGGGCAAATTGTGGAGTGCGATACCAATGCCCAGAAAGAGGCCTGCTTTGATCAGACCTGAAGCGGGGAGGCGGTCAGCACCAATATACGTCGTTGTGAGAAAGAGTGCCACGACACCCAGGGAGATTCCCACCAGGGTAGCCGTTAACCCGCCCAGGTCTAGGGCCTCAAGAACAAGATCTTGAAAGATGATTGCCAGCATAATGCCCGCGGAAAAGGCAAGTAAGAAGCAAAGCAAGGTATCCTTGGGCTTTCCTATTAAGGTCAGTAAGAGGCCTCCTGCTGCGGTTCCCAGTACTCCGGCTATCGTACCTAGAAAGACAATTCTACCTAGTTCCCACATGAGTCTTCCTTCGCTCCTCTCCCGCTCACTTCAGCCTATTATTGCCCTGCCAAAAATATCTGTGGTCTGAGCAGAAATTTCTCCTTAGAACCTATTGACACAAGGAGTCCTAATCGGTACAATCTATTTGTTTAGTGTTTCTAAACCAAAGGTTTAGTGTCACAAAACTCAGAGAGGGGGCGCACATGGTGAAAATTGGCGAGAAGATCAAGCGCCTGCGGATGCAGCATAATCTGACCCAAGAGGAGTTAGCTGATCGTTCGGAGCTCTCCAAGGGTTTCATTTCTCAGGTAGAGCGGGAGCTCACTTCACCTTCCATCGCGACCCTGGTGGATATTTTGGAGGCACTGGGCACGGACTTGCAGGATTTTTTCAACCATAAAGTACCTGAAAAAATCGTCTTTACCAAGGATGATGTTGCGGTCAAGAATGACCCAGAGCTAAAAAGTGAGATTAATTGGTTGGTACCAAATGCGCAGAAAAATGCCATGGAACCCATCGTGGTTCATCTTGAGCCCCATGGACAGACACCATTTGATGACCCCCATGATGGCGAAGAGTTTGGCTATGTGCTGAAAGGCCAAGTGTATTTACACATGGGATCGAAGAAGGTTCGGGTTCGCACGGGTGAAGCTTTCTATTTTCCCGCCCAGGAAGGGCACTACCTGTCGAACAGCAGCACAAAATCTGCCAGCGTACTGTGGGTTTCTACCCCACCAAGTTTTTAGTTCACGGAAGGGGGAACAAGCGTTGTCCGAGATTATTGTTGATTTGAAGTCTGTATCGAAGTTTTATGATGACACGGCTGCACTTGACGGCATCGACTTATATATTAGGAAGAATGAGTTTGTCACCCTCTTGGGCCCGAGTGGCTGTGGGAAGACAACAACCTTACGCCTCATTGGAGGTTTCGAACAGCCTTCCGGGGGCTCCATCTTGTTTGAAGGCAAGGATATTAGTACCGTTCCCCCCCATAAGCGTAGAGTCAACACGGTGTTCCAGCGTTATGCTTTGTTCTCTCATCTTGATGTGTTTGAGAACATTGCCTTTGGTCTGCGCATCAAGAAACTGAGCGAAAAGGCGATTAGCGAAAAAGTCCGCAAGATGCTAGAACAGGTGAATCTGGAAGGCTTTGGGAAAAGGGATGTCAACTCCTTAAGTGGGGGCCAACAGCAAAGGGTGGCAATTGCCAGGGCACTCGTAAACGAGCCTGAGGTCTTACTCTTGGACGAACCCCTCGCAGCGCTCGATCTGAAGCTGCGCCGGGAGATGCAGCACGAGCTGAAAAGTATGCAAAAGCAGCTCGGCATCACCTTCGTCTTTGTCACTCACGATCAAGAAGAAGCACTGTCCATGTCGGATACTGTGGTTGTGATGAAGGATGGCAAGATTCAGCAGATCGGTACCCCGGTAGATATCTATAATGAACCGATCAATGCCTTTGTAGCGGATTTCATTGGTGAAAGTAACATTGTCGATGGAATCATGCGGAAAGACTACTTGGTGGACTTTGGCGGCTCGAGCTTTGCCTGCGTTGACTTCGGTTTTGCCCAAGACGAAGCGGTGGATGTTGTCATCCGTCCCGAGGATCTGGTCCTCATCCCGGCGGAGAACGCGCGGCTTGTGGGAACGGTGAGTTCTGTCAACTTCTTGGGGGTACACTATGAAATGCTGGTGGAAGCAGACGATGGAATGAGCTGGCTTGTCCATTCCACCTTAATGCAACCGGTGGGTACGAAGGTGGGCCTGGGTTTTGAGCCCATGGACATTCATATCATGAGAAAGGTGAGCTTATCATGAAGCGCACCACCCTCTTTCCTTATGTGATTTGGATGGCGCTGTTTATCGTTGTTCCTATGCTCTTAGTTCTCTACTATGCTTTTTCTATACCCACTGAAGCCGGTGCAACTTGGTCACTGGAGAATTTCGCCCGGTTTTTCGAACCCATCTATATCAGGGTCTTAGGAAGATCGCTACGTCTTGCCCTAATTAGCACCGTGATTTGCCTCTTGCTGGGGTATCCTGCTGCCATGGTTATGGCGGGTAATGCTTTTAACCGGAAGAATGTGATTTTGCTACTTTTTGTGGTTCCCATGTGGATGAATTTCCTTTTAAGAACCTATGCCTGGCTGACTCTGTTGGAACGTAATGGAGTGATCAATGTACTCTTGACAAATCTGGGTCTGCCAGGCCTAAACATTTTATATACCGAGTCTGCCGTAGTCTTGGGCATGGTCTACAATTTCTTGCCCTTTATGGTTCTTCCGATTTACTCCGTCCTGAGCAAAATCGACAAGGGAGTGATTGAAGCGGCAGGCGATCTAGGGGCAAACTCTTTTCGGGTCTTCACGAAGGTGGTCTTACCCTTGAGTCTCCCCGGGGTGGTTTCTGGGATCACTATGGTCTTTATGCCAGCCTTGACAACCTTTGTCATCTCAAGGCTGCTAGGCGGCGGGCAGTTTACGTTGATTGGTAACCTGATTGAACAGCAGTTTCTTGTTGTAGGCGACTGGGGCTTTGGGTCCTCGATCTCTGTGGTGATGATTGTGCTCATCTTGCTCAGTATAGCCATCATGTCCTTCTTTGAAGGAGAAGAAAAGAGTGTGGCGCTATGGTAAGGTTCTTGAAGCGAAGCTATCTCTACCTCGTCTTTGCCTTCCTGTATATGCCCATTGCAGTTTTGATGGTTTACTCCTTCAATGACTCCCGTTCTCGGGGCGTGTGGGGAGGCTTCACACTACGCTGGTACGTGGAATTGTTCCAGGATCGGACCATTATGAGTTCGCTCTATTCGACTTTGCTCATCGGTGTTATCTCTGCCATCGTAGCTACGATCATCGGTACTCTGGCAGCCATAGGTATTCACAATAGCAGGGGGATTCAAAAGAAGATCATCATGAATATTACCTATCTTCCTGTGCTCAACCCTGAGATTGTGACCGCCATTTCGCTGATGATTCTCTTTGTTTTTGCCAGAGTCAGGCTTGGCTATCTCACGCTGCTTTTGGCACATATTACCTTTAACATTCCCTATGTCATTTTGTCTGTCTTGCCGAAGCTGCGTCAGCTCAATAAGCATCTTTATGAAGCTGCTTTGGATCTTGGCTCCACGCCAGCCCAGGCCCTTTGGAAGGTGATTATTCCTGAGATTATGCCGGGAATTGTCACGGGTATGCTCTTAGCTTTCACCTTGTCCATTGACGATTTTGTCATCAGTTTCTTTACAACAGGCTCCGGGGTATCGACCCTTTCCATCACAATATACTCCATGGCCCGCAGGGGAATTAACCCCAAGATCAATGCTCTCTCCACGATTATGTTTACGTTTGTGCTCTTGCTCTTGATCGTCGTCAACGTCCGGCAAGCCCGGGAAGAGAAGAAGGAAAGGAATGGTAAGCATGGCAAAAAACAAGTTAGCTCTTTTGGTGCTAAGTTTGGTGGTGCTTAGCCTCGGCTTAACCGGGTGCGGACAGGAAAAACCCACGTTGTATGTCTATAACTGGGGCGACTATATTGATGAGGACATTTTGGGCGAGTTCGAGAAGGAATTTGGCATGAGGGTCGTCTACGACACCTTTTCCACGAATGAAGACATGTATGTCAAGATCAAATCAGGTGGTAGCACCTATGACCTGATCTTTCCTTCCGACTACATGTTAACGAGAATGCTCCAAGAGGATATGCTGGAGAAAATTGATCTGAGCAAGGTGCCTAATTCCAAGCATCTGGACGCGCGCCTCATGGGAACCGTCTATGATCCCAACAATGAGTACTCGCTTCCCTATTTGTGGGGAACCCTTGGTATCTTATATAACACAACCATGGTGGATGAGGACATCACCAGCTGGGATGTGCTCTGGGATCCAAGATATCGCAAGGAGATCTTGATGTTAGATAGCCAGCGCGACTCGATTGGAGCGGCCTTGATTAAGCTCGGCTATTCCATCAACACCCATGATCCAGGTGAACTGGCGGAGGCTGGCGAACTCTTGAAGCAACAAAAACCACTGGTACTAGCCTATGTTGTGGATGAAGGTAAGGACAAAATGGTTTCTGGCGAGGCAACGCTAGCCTTGACCTGGTCTGGTGAGGCGATGTACGCCATTTCGGAAAATGAGGATCTGGCCTATGCGATACCTGAGGAAGGTACGAACGTGTGGTTTGATGTCATGGCGATTCCTAAGGGCTCGAAGAATGTGGAGGGTGCGCTGAAGTTTATGGACTTCTTGAATCGCCCTGAGATAGCGCTGCGTAATACAGAGTACGTTGGCTATTCTACACCTAATATGGCAGCACGGGCCATGCTTCCTGAGGAAGTTCAAAACGATCCCCAGGCGTATCCAAGTGATGAGGATATCGAAAACGCTGAATTTTTCGTGCATCTGGGAGATTCTCTACGGGACTATGACCGTGTTTGGACAGAAGTCAAAGCGCATTAAAAAAACTGGCCAATACTATGAACGATGAGGAACATCCACCAGGGTGTTCCTTTTTTATGAAGATAGTCTTTATCCGCCTAAAGGCGGAGGAAAAGTCTGTCTTGAGTGCGTAGTCTTACCATCTTTGGCCATAGTACAATGTTGGTGACTGAACCAAAGGGGTGATCCTGTGCAAGGGAAAAATCTGTTTCGAAGAATGCTGCTTAGTGATAGACGGTCGCAGAGACTAGTGGCACTGTTGCCGATTGTAATGGTAATGGATGTGCTACTGACAATTGGCTTGGCACATCTACTTAGGGAAGGAATCGACATGAGCCTGCAAAGCGCTGAAGGGTTTGCATCTTTTGCCTACGGCTTGCTTGCAATTGTACTTTTGAATTCCCTCTTGGGATACCTTCGCAATCGCCTGCGGGGCTCCCTCAGTGAACGGACTACTGCCGGCCTGCGGTATGGGGCTACCAAGCAATTTGCCTTCTTACCCATCAGCACTCTAGAAAGCATGCATAGCGGCGATAGCCTGTCGATTTTAACAAATGACCTGCAGGCGGTGAAACGGTTCTTGGATACAGATGGTTACCTCTTGCTTTATAGGCCGCTAATGGCGCTTGCTTCCCTAATCTACATGTCTCTTATCAGCTGGCAATTATCTCTCGCATGCCTGATTTTTGTCCCGATTTTGATGCTTTCAACGATGAAAATATCCCAGCCGCTACAGGCTTATAGCAAGTCGCTCCAAGAGGAGTTGGCATCCGTGAATGCCTCCAGCCAAGATATTCTAGGCGGCATGGAAATTGTCAAAGCCTATAATCTGCAGGATAACCTGAGTGAGACCTTCAGGCAAAAGGTCAATCAATCGGTTGTAAAGGGACAAATGATTGCAGCTCGCAG
>CAZAJB010000039.1:0-20865 GCA_964485345.1 uncultured Clostridiaceae bacterium | reverse complement strand
GTTAGGTGAGGCTCTTCAAAGAATTTCTTCACATAACGAAACTCTTAACATAACCCTTTGACTCTGGCGAGTATGGTGCTGTTACTCGGTGCTTTACGTTAAGCCTGGCACAGGCCAAGCGGAACCATCTGGAAACAAAAATCTTCCCATTGTCCACATAGATTTTTTCAGGCAGTCCCCTTTTTAGTATAGCTTTTCGAAAACAGTCTTCAAGTATGGGGAGTTTCTCGCTAAAGTAAAACTCCGCATGGGTAACAAGTCTAGAGTGATCGTCAATAAAGACCAGTAGGTATGTTTTTAGGAATTTATCGGGGTTCTTAGGGTCAGGTAAATAGACTCCATCTTTAAGATCGGACTGCCACATCTGATTGGGTCGTTCTTTTTGGAAGCGGCGGTATCCAGCTTTGGCCTTGACGTGCTTTTCCAAGTCCATGAGTCCCATCTTTTTAAAATGGCGAGAGACTGTGGACGGTCGAAGGACGCCGACATTAACCTTTCCCTCGCCCTCTAGAATCTCAATGATTTGGCGAACGCTGCGCCTCGGCAACTCTTGTTTTAAAACCGACGCAGCCTTTAACAACTCTTCCTGCAAGACCCGGGGTTTCCCTTGGTCAGAGCGGGTGCGAGGATACAACCCATCAAAGCCTTGTTCTCGATAATTTTGCAGGTGCCGCCGCAAGGTTCGGGCCGAAATAGGCTCACCTTTGGCTTCTTGGGTCGCTAAAATAGCCTCTCGACGCAATGCCCTCTCCGCTGGTTCGAGATCCGGCTCCAAAAGTGGTGCAATCATCTCAAAGCGGAGTAAGGCAACATCCCTTGGGTCAATTCGGTCGTTTTTCATCTGTACGACACTCCCTTCATCTAGTAATTACAGCTTATAGGGAGTTGACTTTGACCACGAGGCAAAGGTAAGTGGGATTTAAATCCACAGCCGAGGCTGCGAAATGGTCAAGAGAATATTCATTTTTCCAAGTAGGCAGCTCCCACGGATTGATTGCTGCACTAGATATTCGGCTAAGCCTATCAAAGATCGGAAACAGTCAAATCCCTGCTTCCAAACATCGAAAGAGAGCCCGTGACGTTCTAGAAAACCAGCTGCAGCCCCGATGTATTGCCGTTCACGCTTGCGATGCCTGCGAACCCAAAGGCGCATTGTGTCGATGGAAGGCCAGGTTCCCCTAGTTTCTGCTTCGTTTGGTACCGGTATCTCTACGTGCTCCACACCGACTCCGTCTTGGGTAACCTGCTCTATAACCTTTTCATGAACTAGTTGCGGGTAATGCTTGTATGGTGATAAGAAGTCGGGTAGCACAGCGTGTGTCTTGCTACAACCGCAACACTTAACCCTAAGGATCCGTATGGGGAGCTCTTCCCCCTTAACAAAACGCTCGTACCAGCAGTGCCAATGAGTTGATGATAAGCAGTAAGGACAATGAAGCTCCAAGCACCCCAACAAGGGCAAAAAATTCTCGCGATAAGCCTTGATAGACTCTCCCAAAAATGCTACGATCATGGTGTCTTTTGGGATAGAAGCCTTGTCTCGGTGTAGAGTTGCTGCTCTTTGACCACCGGGGGAAGGCTTCTTCCTTTTCCTCCGTTCAATTATTACTTGGAGGAGTATTCTATGTAGTGCTTTTACTTCCTTTAACTGGTCATGGATTTAGATAAAAGCTCGGTCATATAGCTTGGGGAAAAACAAGATTACGTCAATATCGTCTTGAATGGGCAATCTCCCTTGGTGATTCCGCATGTAGGCTTTCTGCGTGATTAGTTCATCGGAAGGCCCTTCCACTAAAATAGGAGTCCCGCACAAAACCAATCGCAACGTATCATATCCAGCTAATTTACTGAAAAACCTGCTGGTGTCTTTCTTTAGGTTGGCGAGACGGGTTCCATGCCGTTCCCGAGATTCACGATTAGCATTTAGCAGAATTAGGCTTTCCAATCCCAACTTGTTCGCTACAAAACTACTGTGAGTTGATACTACGACTTGCCTACCATGCCTATTGTCGTCAATGTACTTTAGAAGCTCATTTAGCTTCCCATGCGATAGATGATTTTCTGGTTCCTCAAGTAAAAGAATGCTAGCTTCCAAAGCCTTTTTGTGACTAAGAGCCAATTTCGTCTTAATAAGACACTGCTCCCCTTTTCCAATATTACTAAAAGGCACCTCATCTAGATAGGTCGTTATACTAGACTCCCATGCATCCTTAGTAGACATATCCACAGATAACTCAATATTCTTGTCTGAAATTTGCTCTTGCGCAAGTTGCTCGTTCACTTCCCTAATAGATCGGCAGGCAACAAAGTTCTCTCTTAATCTTCGATGAGCTTGAGATATCTCTATCTTATGCTCCTCAGAAAGATAATTGCGAATAATTCTGGAAATATACACATCTGAACCATTACGTAGCCGGGTATTTGAAGAATCAACAAATGCGGCTTTAAAAGGCAAGTGCCGCGGGGTTATTGTCGTGTCACGTGCAAAAGTGGACCAAAAAAAGTCATAGTATTCTATCGGTAGCGAACTAATGGGATCAGTTGCAAGCATAAGGTTGTAGTGCTCCCTGTGTTTTTCGTTAAAGGCTACCCGGAATTGCACTCCCGAAGCTTTCTCTCGAAGGCTATTTCCGTTACCTTCAAATTTTGCTTGGAGTGATTTGTCCTCAATTTCAAAAAAGAGCTCAATCAGAATCTCGGGAGGACCCAATGGCTCCTTCGTTTGCACACTAGCCAAATAGGCCCTCACCGCCTCATTATTAAACAAGGATTGTGAAAGTTCGTACGGAAAATACTTCCCGTAAATCCAGCCGCTCAACGCTAAATTTACAGCTTCTAGTATTGTGGACTTGCCTGCTTCATTTTCACCCACAATGATATTCATACCATTGCTGAGTTCGAGGACAAAAGGTTCAAAAAAACATTTGAAGTTCTTGATTATTACCTTGCTTATGTGCATTCTCTCACCCCAACATGTGTTTTTTCTTAGAACAAAGAATATATTGAAATACACTAAATATTATGTTAAGTTTCTCCACCGTAAAGGGGACCTCCTTCTCCATTTGGATCTCTTTACCTCAACCTACATCCGTATTTCGCTGATAGCTGCCATTCAATTCAGCGGGACAGATAGAAATAGCGGGCAGAGAAAGAAGCCCCCAGCGGGGAGGCTCCGACGGATTGATTGATTGTAGGCTTCGCCAAGAATGGCTTGGATGGTTGGTGCAGGGATCCCTTGCCACAATACTGGAGCCCACTCAAATTCAATCGTGACATTAAATAGCACTTCTAATCACCGTGCAGAAGTTTACAAACCTTGCCAGTAGGACAAACTTTTTTCATCTCACTTTTTGAAGCTTGATATGTAGCGAGTAAAGACCCAGCCCCGTATTAAACCTTCATCGCCTTCATGTTCCACCAATGTCCAGTTCCTGTTCTTGCGAATAATCTCTACTACCTGTCCGAATTCTAAGGTGTGCAGCGCCTTGGATTTCACACGATTATGCTGCCGTACGATTAACTGGTCAGTAGATACATACCCATACCTCTTCAAAAGCTCATCTTTGATGTCCCTCAATTCAATGCTGACATTCAAAACGTTGTTAACATCAATCTTGATGTTCTTCTCAATAACCTTATAGTCCTTAGAAACAGTTTGTTGTAAGCTTGATGCTGTCGTGCCTCGTATTAAGTTCGATACCGCGTCATTGTAAGCCGACTGAATGGGGGACAACACTAGGAAAAGCAAAAGTAAATATACTACTGGATACTTTGCCTTGATCCTATTCGCAAACCCAGCTATCCTTTGTTGAAGTGAAATATAATCATTGAGATCGATATCCATATCATTCAGGAGATCGTCCAGCTCAAGCTCCTCTAAGTCTTCTGGTTCAATCAATGTTGACCAGTCAATATCGCGAAAAACCTGTAAATTCTCTTGAATCGCCTGTTCTACTGAAGACAGATTGATTGCAAGATCTTGCATCGTTTTTACTGCGATGCCAAAGCCCAAATTCATGCTTTGCATGTCGGGACGCAAAGAGTCCTCTAACAGTCTCAACTCCATTCCAAGAGGTCGATGATTGTAGGCCCATGGCGGCAATATTGGTGGCCCTGGTACGCCTTTTGTTACTTCCACAATATCTCTCCAAAAGTCATTATTGAACAGATCCTGTCTTTGTTTAGCCATTTCCCGTAGCCCCTGGGTTAGATCAAACCACGGTTGTTCCATAAGTCCCATGGGCAGCATAGCTACACCTACAGCATTAGCTCGCTGAGCTGCTTGAATCAGGGGAAACATACGGTCTAGGGCTTCGTATCCGCCAGAAACCTCAAAACCATATCGTGATTTTCGGCTCATACCACTACCCGCTTTCACATATTAGGTCACCGCTAGACTCCACCAGGTTCATTCAAACATCATGCATCAACCTTGAGATAACGAAACAGCCAGTTGATGAACAATAGCATTTCAAAGCATTCCTCTGGGCTTCTGCTTTCCTCATTGCCATGGCTGAAGACATTCCGAATGGCTGCCATGGATCCCATGGTCAAAAACTTATATCCTCCAACGAAATCAGCTTGGTTTTCGGGCTTGACTGTTTCTGTATTGATCAGGGAGCCATCTCCAAAAACAGTCGCCATGAGATCACGCCCAAACTTGCTCGACCCGGATTGCCGACGTACTTGAGCTTCAAATATTTCCAGAGCTTTCCGAACAGCCTCATTAAAGTGTCCATCACAAAATAGCTGCAAGGGCTCTGAGGAGATCTGGGGATCTAGATCGTGATTGCGGAGACGTTCCTGTAATTCTTGGGGTGGAATCTTAATTCTTGGTAGCGTTTCGTCAATCTCGATCGCAGCAAGCTCCCCGCGTATGTCGATACCAAGGTTGGCTAAAATCTCTGATAGTTCATTGATCTCCCCCTGAGTAAGAGGGTTACGTTTGTACATACGATAGTCAATGGCAGCTGGAACCATTTTTCTGATTAGCTTTTGAGGGAGCCTCTCGTGATAGCGATAGACATTGCGCCAACCCTTTTCCAAAGCCTTGCGTTTGTTGGTCTCACCATCCAAATAGTGGCCTATAGAGCTTCCGCTGAATATAGTCTTGAATGTGGTAGCACTCGCTGAATGTGAAGTCAGCGGCAGAAATTCGTACAGCAGGTTGGCGAGTCTACTCAGCTCTACTTTTTTGGCTGCTGTAACCTTGCGCACAGAGCGCCTGCTTTTGCCCATAGAATCACCCTCTCCTTCAGACATGTTCCACTCTTCCCATCGCAAGCCCTTCCTAAAATTCCCAGTTTGGCCTATACAGCCTAGAATGATCTACCATATCGACACGACTATCAAAAGCAAGCGAAGTAACAGAAAACCGATTTGGCAGTTTTATTATCATTTGATAACAAAATGCTTGTTGTTTAGCTCCGAGGGTGTTACTATCGAATTAACAAAGGGGTATTCGGGCCAAATGGCCTCTTCTGTACCCGTTCAAAGAATGGCTGGCTTTTGAGAGGGAGGTGCTTTGAATGGAAAGATTATTCTGTTATCGGTGCGGGCATATTGTAGCCATAGAAAGGAAATCCGTGCAGGAGACGTATTCAGTTAGGGGCGAAGGAATATCCATATCTGCTGATGTGAATCATTGTCAAAAGTGTGGAGAGCAGATTTTCCACGAGGAGCTAGATCGCAAGAACCTAGATAAAGTCTATGCTGAATTTAGAAAACGGAGAGGCGTTGTAAGCCCCGAGCGAATTCAAGCGATTCGAGCCCAATATGATTTGAGCCAGCGTGCACTAGGGAGACTCCTTCGTTTGGGTGAAATCACCATCCATCGTTATGAAAACGGTTCTCTGCCCAGTGATGCCCACAATGAACTGCTTGTTTTGATTGAAGACCCTACCAATGTCAAAAGATTACTTGACGAGGTTGGAAGTGACTTGTCCCCAAACGAGGAAACCAACTTGCGATCGCGCTTAGACGTTTTGCTACGGGCTGATGTAGAAAAGCTCTATGTGGAATCGGCGCAAAAATTACTAGGAGACTATCAGCCATCGATTTTCTCTGGATTCACCAAGTTCAATCCTGGCAAGGTAAAAGAAATGGTAGCATTAGCATGCAACCAGCTAACAGCGTTATCCAAAACCAAATTGATGAAAATGCTGTTCTATAGTGATTTTCTCTACTTCAAAGAGAATGGCATTTCCATAAGTGGCTTGCGCTATGCACATCTCCCCTACGGACCCGCGGTCGATGGGTGGAATACTATGCTCGCCTGGTTAGAACGGGAACGAGTCATTGAACTAACCCCGACTGAACAAGACTGGGATCTGATTACGTCGTCTTGGGCTTCCGAAGTTGCATTGAAGGAAAGCGAACTAGAGACTATAGAGCAGGTCATGATAAAACTAGGCAAGCTTACTGCAAGGGAGTTATCTGACTTAACCCACGCAGAAAAGGCGTATAAAGAAACTATAAAGGGAGACTTGATATCGTACGAATACGCGCTAGACCTAAACCTTTGAAGAAGGCGGAGCCCATTGCTCCAGCGGAGAAAAGGTATGGATAAACGCAACACACCCCCAAACCAGCTGTAAAGCTCTTTGGGGGTGTGGAAAAATAGGAACTATGAACGATTCTTTAGATACTCCCGCACAACTTTCACACTTTCCTGCGCCGCTTCCCAGCGTCCCACTTCAATCATGAGCACACCATCAAAGCCCCGAGAGAGCATGGTATCTAAGGTCTTAGGCACATCCAAGACGCCAGTGCCTAAAGCCACATGATCTTGCAAGACCGTCTTACCGCCTTTTAGGGTCCATTCCACTGCATCGTGGAAGTGGAATTCCTTGATCAAGTCAAGGTTGGCCTCAACCACGCCAGTGATATCTGCTTCTTCCAAAACAAGATGGCCAATATCACAGCAGATTCCTGTTCCAAGCTTTCTGGCCACAGCAAATGGTTCTTGCCAGCCACTTTTAATGTTTTCCAGCAAGAGTTTTTCCTTGGGAATGTCCTTTAAGATCTCTCTAATCCCCTGCTCCGCTTGTTCATACATCACAGTGATGATTTGCTCTTTCGTTTGGCTATCCAGATGAGGCTTTGGAGCCACTTGTTTGAGCATCATCTCCGTTAGATGCATCACATAATGTTCTACCGTTAGTGTTTTTTCTAGTTGTGCGATAATCTGCTTATAGCTTGCCACACTCGCTTCCGCGATTGGTCTGCATAGCGAGGAGACATCCAAACCTCGAAACGGCAGGTGAACTGTATAACCAACCTTTGAACTCGACTGATAGTCAGCTAACGCTTCGATGGTACGTTCGGTAAAAAGGTTTGGGCAAATAACCATGAGATTAGCCGGCAATTCTACTACATCTACACCAAGCTCCTGGTGGACCCGTTTCACATGCTCAACCAAGCTGAACTCATCTAGTTCAGGCTGGACATTAAGGGCAATGTGATCCCCACTAAAAATATCAACTGTATTCACACCTAATTTCATCCGCGCTTCTTCCTTTCTTTTAGCAGTGCTTGGCTCACACCTGGTTTACCAACTAATCCTACTATCGTGAGGAGAATGTGCTGAGGTCCACGATAAGCCTCTGTAGGGTCAAACCATTCCGCTAGAGAGTGAACCCCGCCAAAATCGCCCCCACAACCGAGGGTAATTGCGGGGACATCTAAATTCAAAGGTACATTGGCATCAGTACCCTTTGGCCCCTGCGTAAATGGAGTGAGCTTGAGTATCTTCGCTGCGGCAGCTGCAGTCTGAACGATTGGCTCATCTACGGCTTGATCCCCCGCCGGGCGATCCCCTACACGCTCTACGCTAACAGCCATCGTATTCGTACTCCAGCATTCATTCTCCGTTTTCGCACTTAACTCCACAATCTCCACAACCTCTTTTTCAAGCAGAGATAAGCTATGAGCTGAGGTAGAGCGAAGGTCGATTAGCATCTCAGCGTCTGCAGACAGGCTGTTAACGGAGCTCCCGCCCTTCACTACGCCTACTGTGAACGTAGTCTTGGGATTGCTCGGTACCTTGAGATCCCCAATTTTAGCTATTGCTCGCCCCATGGCATGAATGGCACTGGGCTTTCCAAAATCATTAAAGCTATGTCCCCCAGGCCCTTTATACGTGACCTTTAGTCGTCGGCTACCAGTGCACTGATAGGTCACAAGGCCTGCTAGACCAGGCTCCAAGGCAATGAACCCATCCACATCTGGTCTCTTGGCAAAATACGTTTTCACGCCCTTGAGGTCGCCTAAGCCCTCTTCACACACTGTCGCACCAAAGATAATGTCTCCTGTAGTGGTCAGGTTTTCGGAGTTCAGCGCCCGGAGTATAGTAAGAATGGTGGCTAAACCGCGGCTGTCATCTGCGATCCCGGGCCCATAGATCCTTCCTTCCCGCGTTTTTGGCACAACGTTTATCTCCAAAGGAAAAACTGTATCAAGATGAGCGAAGATCGCTAGAGTTGGGCCCCCACCTGTTCCGGGTCGTATTCCATAGATGTTTCCCACAGCGTCTTTTGTAACTTGTTCTAGACCTAAACGTCGCAACTGGTCTAGGTAATACTCTCCCCGTTTAGCCTCGTTAAATGTCGGTGCAGGAATTGCGGTTATTGCCATCTGCTGCTTTACAGTGACACTATTGTCTTCCTCTAAAAAACGCAAGGCCGAAGCTATCTTAGGATGGGAGGCAAGGGCTTCCAGATCAGAAGTTAGTCCACCCGCCAGCGGTACTTCCCTCATTTACTTCACCATCTCGAGAATGTTTAGAATATCATCTGTGTCTAGCTCTACAAAATTGCCCACTGTAAACTGTCCGTTTCCAGTACACTTTTGGGCCAGTTCTAAAAACCTAGAATCATCTATATCCAGTTCACTCAAACGGCTCGGTAGATTGAGTCTTTTGAAGAATTCGCTTAGTTTCTCGATCCCTTCTTCAGCTGTCTCAACCTGCCACACCCGCTGGGCAAACTGCTCAAAGCGTTGTCCATCCTGCTGCATAACAAAGCGCATCCAGCCCGGTAAGAGAACTGCCAATCCCGCCCCATGAGGAACATCATAAAGACCACTTAACTCATGTTCAATGGCGTGGCAAGCCCAGTCTCCCACGCGACCAGTATCCAAAAGTCCATTGTGAGCCAGCGTCCCCGCCCACATGATCTCTGCTCTGGCCGCATAATCCTCTGGTTTTTCTAAAGCAACAGGTAAATAAAGAATCATGGTGCTCAAAATAGCTTCGCACAAACGATCCGTTACGTCCACATCGGTCACATTTGTGAAATAGCGTTCTATTACATGGGCCATAATATCAGCCCCACCTACAGCAGTTTGGTATGCCGGCAAGGTAACAGTTAACTCTGGGTTCATGATGGCAAACTGTGGAATTACATGCGCGCTCCAAGCCAAACGTTTCAAATGTCCATCCTCGTTGGTGAGTACGGTGCCGCCACCGGCCTCACTTCCCGAACCGGGGATGGTGAGGACTACGCCAAGGGGCAGTGCGCCTTCGGCCACGGTCTTACCTGTGTAAAAATCCCAAACGTCACCATGATATTTCACACCCATGGCAATGGCTTTAGCAGAGTCGATTACGCTTCCGCCCCCAACCGCTAGTATGCCGCTTATCCTATGGTCACGGGCAAGCTTAATGCCCTCCTGTACCAAATTAAGTCTAGGGTTAGGTAGCACCCCGCCAAGCTCCACAACCTCAACACCTGCTTCAGCCAGGGAGCTACAAATGCGTTCTTTCAATCCACTTTTTATAATGCTAGACTGACCATAATGCAGAAGCACCTTATTTCCTAACCTTTGCTTACTTACCTCTCCTACCTGGGCTTCTGTCCCCCGACCAAAGATGATCTGGGTGGGAGCAGAGAACACAAAATTCTGCACATTAATTCCCCCCTAGAAGCTCGATATCAAACTCCTGGGCCAGGCTTTGCAATCCTGCATAGATAGCTTTGCCCAGTCTAATTCCAGTGCGTAATGATTCTCCCCGAGCCTCATACTCTTTTTCACCATGAATGTAAATTCGATCCGCCCGATCCGCCTTTTCACTTTGGCGAATTCCATTGACAATGTAAGTAAAGTGTCTTGTTATAGCCTCAGGATCGCCGAATAGGTCAAGCTTAATAGCACCGAAGAAGTGGCAAACGTCACCAACCTCCCTGTACGTTTCTGAACTGGGAGCACCTTGGGCCAAACCAGCTGTGAACAGCTCAATCATAAGTGCCAAACCAAATCCCTTGTGCCCTCCAAACTCTTCGCCCTCACCACCTAGAGCTAAGATACCTCCTAGGGAGTTTTCCTTAAGATCGGAGATGACACCTGATGGGTCGGTTACCGAATGACCTGTCTGGTCTACAGCCCACCCCTGGGGAATATCCATTTGACGGCGAGCGTAGGTCTCAAGCTTACCAAGAGGTACCACGCTCGTTGCCATATCAATTGATATAGGTGAACCTTCCACCACAGGAAAGGAAATTGCTAAAGGATTCGTTCCCATAACCGGAGACTTTCCATTCGTTGGGACCACATAAGGTCCTGTATTCGTTAGAGCAATGCCCAACATGTTCTGGTTCACACACTGTTCCGCGAAGTAACCTGCAATGCCAAAGTGATTGGAGTTACGCACAGACACAAAGCCAATGCCGTTTTTTTCTGCCTTGGCTATGGCTTCTGTCATGGCTAGTTCAGCAACGTATTGGCCCACACCAGCTTTGCCATCCATTGATGCTGCCAAGGGCGAATCTTGCACAATAACTGGCTCCCCCTTGGGATCAATTAAACCCTGTCTAATATGATTCACATAGCGGCCTAGACGTGCTACACCATGTGAAGCTATTCCCCGCAGATCAGATTCAACAAGAACTTTAGCTACAATTTTAGCCCGCTTCTCATCACAGCCTGCAGCTTGCATGATCTTAAAAGCAAAACCTTCTAACTCTTTATGATCGATTAAAATGACATCTTGCATTACACGTCTCCTCTCACTTTCTCGGTAAGCCAAAAAGGATTACGACAAATCCTACAAGTGTAATCGCGCCCAACACAGTCCAAAGCAGTCCAAAGGAAATGGCAGCAACCCCTCCAAGAAGCATGGCACCGCCGGACATTCCTAAGTCAAAACTGTTGTTAATAAAGGAAACCGCTTTGGGTCGCTGAGCTGCACTCGTCTTATCCATAACAAGGGCCATGAGAGCAGTATTGAGAGCCCCAAAACCGCTGCCTATAAATATACCGCCTACGATCAGCAAAAGATATCCCGATAACTGGGTTAACATCAGCAGTCCAAAAGCTATCAAAAGAAAGGAAGGAGCAGCTACAGCTTTTCGTCCATAGCGATCCGAAAGAGTGCCGGATACATACCCACTGACCATATACATCAGCGAAAAAGCGGCAAAGTACGTTCCTAATTCTGTAATGCCTACATAAGTGGCATGAAGTGGCAAAAAGGAAGATAACGCACCCAATGCCATCGTCGCGGCAAATAGTCCCATACTAGAAACCA
Source organism: uncultured Clostridiaceae bacterium (assembly GCA_964485345.1). Lineage (GTDB taxonomy): Bacteria > Bacillota > Limnochordia > Darwinibacteriales > Darwinibacteriaceae > UBA5420. The sequence continues at coordinate 9,341 of CAZAJB010000039.1, read as the reverse complement.
AAACCCAGCGGTTCTTCAGCACTTCTTTGAAGGGTACCACGGCTATGGTCTCGGCATGTTCGTTTACCTTTGGCTCCCTAAGGAGCACATACCCAGGAATCATAAGAAGTCCAAAAAGCCCTATCCCTGTGAAAAGTGCAGTGTAACCAAACCGATAGACCACAGCAAGACCCAAAGAAGGCGCAAAGGCCATAGCGAGACCGCTTACTACACCATAAAGGCCAAAGAGACGCCCCCGGTTTTTTTCATTGGAAAGATCCCCAAGCAGCGTATAGCTGGCTGTCATAAAGGCGGCCAGGCTTGCCGCATGGTAAATGCGCACTGCAGCTAAATACCAAAGACCAAGATCGGGAAGGTAAAGCAGTGCTCCTGTTATAGAAGTAAAAATAGCCACCTTAAGCAGCCATTTCCCCCCTCGTCCATCGGCTAGTTTGGCTAGATAAACCCGCAGCACAACGGCACTTAGGGAAAAAACACCAACCAAAAAACCCACTGCCTGTTCATTTCCGCCCCTATCAACTACAAAGAGGGGAAAGACAGTCAACATAGCATGATATAAGGCAAAAAAGATGGCGGTGTTCAAAAAAAGCAAGGCTATATCACGGGCTTTCTCGGTTCGAATCAACGCATTAACTCCTTAGTGGCTGGGTATAACCTCTGATATTTCTCATATAATTCGTCGTAAACAGAAGGGGGTTGTTGTGGTGTAAAGCTTTCTTTAATACGGACGTTTTCCTCAACAAGATCCTCTATGGGGCGTTTTTCCACCGCTAAGGCTGCCAGTAGAAGTGCGCCAAGCAAAGCGCCATCCACCATATCGAGTTGCTGGTATGTTAGGCCTGTCACATCCGACTTAATCTGGTTCCATACTGCAAGCTTCGACCCACCACCGGTTGCCCTCACTGTTTTTGGATTTAGACCAGCGTTAGAGAAGGATTCAATGCAATGACGAATCGCGAATGCCGTTCCCTCCAAAACAGCCCGAAGAAAGTCCTCTTTGATGTGGGACGATGTGATCCCAAAGAATACTCCTTTGGCCCTTTCATCCCAAATCGGACTTCGCTCCCCGGCAAGATACGGCAAAAAGAGCAAATCTTTGGCTCCTGGCGGTGATTGGTTGAGGGCACCTGCGATGTCAGAGTAATCCAAACCACCTCCGAGGGTGTTAAGGAACCACTTCAGCGTCCCTCCTCCCATAGACATGGGCATAATATACAAAGAACGCTCAGGAATGACGTGAGTGGCTACTCCTTCAACCCGTTTCGACGCATGGAGGCAATAGGACAAACAAGTGGATGTCCCTGTGACCTCACCAAACTGACCATCATTAACCAACCCAGCTCCTAGTGCCTCGCAATAGGCATCAATGCCCCCTGCCACGACAGGAATTCCTGCGACTAGGCCAAAGCGTTTTGCAGAAGCAGTCGTCTCTGCCACTACATCCCAGCTATTCACTTCACGAGGCAACTTAGCGGGGTCAACTTCGTTGATCTTCTTGGCCTGACTAAGACGGGCGGCCGAGCGATCAATGATCATCTCACCTGTAAGATGGTATATGACAAAATCCTTGGGTTGCAAGAACGCTTTCGTCTTTTGATAGATCTCCGGTTCATTTTCTTTGATCCACAGGATTTTCGGTTCAAAGAAGGATGGATCAGAAAAGCCTTGGATGATGCGGCTAACCCGTTCTGCTTGGAGCGTTGCTCGCCGGTCTTGCCATGTTAGACAAGGAAGAAGAGCTCTTCCTCGCTCATCCACGGGTACAAGGGATGGCGAATGACTGCTGAGAGCGATGGCTCGAATCTGACTTGCAGATATGCCAGACCGTCCTAAAAGACGCGGCACAACTGCTCCCAACGCATCTAACCACAGAGATGGATCCTGCTCAGCAAGGAGACCCTGCTGGTTGAGGGGCAGGGGGATCTGTTCGATCCACTGCTCCCTGCCCTCTTTTAGAATAGCTTTTAGACTACCAGTACCAATGTCGATAGCTAAATACATGTTTATCCCTCATTAGTGAGCATAACCTTGAGCGCTTTTTGTTCAACCGATAGGTTAATGCCTTTTTCTGCTTCTTCTAGAGGAAGAGTGTGGGTAATAATGCGCTCGGCGTCTACACGCCCTGTTGCCATTAATTCAATCGCTTGGCGGAACTGAATATGGGTAAATCCAAAACTGCCTACAAGTGAAACTTGCTGATAATGAATGAGTCCGGCATCAATACTAACATTGCTGTCCTTGGGCAGACCGCCAAACATATTGATGACGCCGCCTTGAGCCACGTACTGCTGAGCCTCTTCCACTGGTTCGGCAAAGCCAATACAAACAAGGACCGCCTGGGCCATGCGACCATTTGTTTCCCTTTTAACGACTTCCTTGAGGTTTTCGGTTTTGGGATTGACCGCAATTCCGCCAATTTCCCTGACTTTCGTGAGGCGTTGTTCGTTAAACTCACTAACAATAACCTTGCCTATCCCTTGGGCGAGTGCTGCTTGAGCAGACAAAAGACCCATGGGGCCAGCGCCCATAATCAAAAGAGTGTCGCCGAGCTTCAAACGGCAGTCTTCTATACCATTTAAAACACAGGCTAAAGGTTCTGCCATAGAACCTGCGGCAAAACTGATACTCTCCGGAAGACGCACAACTCCCCGCTCAATGACCTCCCGGGGTACTGCAATATACTCTGTAAATGCTCCGCCGCTTACTCCGCTCTTGTTAGCGCAAAGTTCAAAGATCCCAGCCTGACACATATCACAAAAACCACAAGGCACATAAGGCGCCACTGCCACCCGATCTCCAACTGCAAAGTCTTTCACTTCGGATCCAAGCTCCGCAATTACACCGGCAAACTCATGCCCGAGAATGCAGGGAGGTTCAAAAAAGCGATGACCGCGCAGATAGGTCTTAACATCTGTACCGCATACTCCGCTTGCACGCACTTCGACTAACATTTGATCAGGCTCAATGGATGGACGCTCTACTTCCTCTAGCGTCATTTTCCCTGGGCCGTGATAGACTACTGCTTTCATGACAAAACCTCCCTACCTAGTTGCCGTGCACTAATTCCACAATTCTTTGTGTGTATTCTAGTGGATCAGGAGCTTGGAAAATGTTCCGGCCAATAGCCACACCCGCTGCTCCAGCCTCTAGAGCACCTTTGATATTCGTAAAGATATCGGCGTTCTTTGGTCCGCCTGCCATTACGATGGGAATGGGACAGTTCGCTACAACATCTTTATACTCTGGTCCACAATAATACGTCTTGATTACATCAGCACCAAGCTCAAAGCCAAGACGAGCGCAAACTCCTACCCATTCAGGATCAAAGCTGTGTTCAAACTCCGGTAGCAGCTCGGCTACCACAGGCATACCAAACCGATTGGCATCTTGAACCACGCGGCCTAAGTTTGCTAACATGGCATGTTCTTCTTTGGCACCGATGATCACCATAACACAAACTGCATCTGCACCAAGACGAACTGCTTCTTCTACAGAACTAGTCATGACATGATTACTGCCATCAGGAGAAAACTTGCTGGCTCCGCCTGTAATCCGCAGGATTAAGCCTGCCTTGCCTCCATAAACTGCTGCGGTTTCCTGGGCAAAACCCGGATTCATAATCACTGCGTCCGCCCCGCCAGCCACTACCTTCGCGGCGATACCCTTGGGATCTTCTAACCCAGGAACTGGGCCCATAAAGCCGCCAAAGTCTAGCGCACTAATCACTGTCTTTCCGTCTTCCTTAAAAATTCGTTTCAGTCGAGTCTCTTTTCCACTCATAGACTACTCCTCCTCATATCTGTATCTTCCATGACCCGCGCCGCATACTGCTCCAGGTCAATGTTGTTCACATCCCCAATTTCTCTCCACATACGTTCCGGAAAAACACTAACACCATGGAAAGCACCAAGTAATGAACCGAGCATGGAGGCAATTGTATCTGTGTCTCCTCCAATGTTAGCTGCTGCAATCAATAGTTCCATGGGCTCGTCAGGCCGGGCAAAAAGGGCCATAACAACAGGAACAATCTCATGCGGAACCATGTCCACACCTACGTAATCATAAAGGGCAGCGGCTGCTCCTTCCAAATCTCGCTCAGATAACGCGATATCCCGTGCCCAGCGAATACGCTTGGCAATCGATGGTCCTGGATAAGGATTGCCATATTGCAGACCCTGTTCGGCTCCAAAGCAAGCAGATTCAATCACCGAATCTTTAGTACACGTCTCTGCGAAAGCCTCCACCAAGCTGGTGGCCATGGCTGCAGCACCCGAAATAGCCAGATCAGTCCCATGGGTAGGCATACTCACCTCTGCGGCTATCTTAATAGCCTTGTCCCTGTCACCAAGGCAAGAAAGGGCTACCGGAAGCATACGCATGGCTCCGCCAACAGTGTTACCAAAGCTCCCTGTCTTCTTAGGGTCATCGCCTTTCATTAAACGCTTGAGAGCCTTTTTTGAGCTGGGGCCAAGATAGGTGGAGTTAAAAACATCGTTGTCTTGAGCCCAGGTCACCAAGGCCTCTGCTGCCACCTGCGCATTAAGCGTGCCGTGGTTAAAATAGGCATCAAGTAACGCTAATGTTTGTTCAGTATCATCGGTGATCTGCGCCCGAGTCAAATAATGGTGATGGTAGTGATCCTTGTGGGGTGCTTGCAGTTCGCAAACCATTCCATAAATTTCCCGAATCTTCCCGTAGGTCATAAATTCGGTTGGCATTCCTAGAGCGTCTCCTAATGCCACCCCAACTAAGGAGCCTAATATTTTTTCTTTCATTTTAAAGATCTCCCTCCAGCCCCTAAGGCGAACTCCGCCGAGTGAAGTACTCGGCGGAGCCACAGTATTTCTTGTTTCGTTATCTATTCCCTTTTATTTCTTTCGATGTCATCGGCCAAGTCTGCTACTAGTTTGTCTGCAGCTTCTTGAGGCGTCATTGCCCTGTGTTCCACATTGGAGATTAACTGACCCAGGTAATCATCCATGGAACCGATCTCCCAAAATTGCTCAATGGACACAACATACTCAAGCTGTTCAAACGCGGCTTTGTAATATGGTTGTTCTTCAAAGAGTGTCTGAATCTCTTCGCTTTCCAAAACACTCTTACGAACAGGAACGTACCCAGTGCTGGCTGACCAACTAGCAACATTTTCAGGGGTCAAAAGCCAGCTGAGAAACTCCCACGTTGCATCCTGTTCTTCGGGAGTGGATGGAAACATGGAGAGGCCAGCCCCACCCAAAGTCACAGCACGCTGTTTTTGGCCTGGCAGCATGGCTGTGGCCATTTCAAAATCCACCGTCTGCGCGATAGTACCAATGCCGGCAGTAGAATCAAACAAGAATGCTTGGTTACCAGCAATAAACTGTTCTCTGGCCCTATCATGGACACCAGCGGGCATTAAGCCTTGGTCAATTAGTGAAAACCAAAACTCAATAGCTTCTACTGCTGCCGGTTCGTTGATCAAAGCAGCGGAGTAATCTTCGTTCACGAGCTCGCCACCATTTTGCAAGATGAAAGCTTTAAGCATCCAATCTTCACTACGCATGTTAATGGGAGTGAACCTGCGAAGTCCTTCGCTGGTTGCCCAATCACGAAGGTGCCGTGCCATTTCTACCAATTCATCCCACGTATCAGGTGCTCTGCCTTCAAGACCGGCCTGGAGCAGTATATCCTTGTTGTAGAACAAAACGGGAGTACTGTTGTTGAATGGCAAAGATGCAATGCGGCCATCATACATGTTATAGATCCAGAACTCATCATAGAAATCATCCATATCGAGTCCTTGAGGACCTTGCAAATACTCATCAATTAGATAGTTGCCAACTCTTCCAGTAAACAGCGGCGCGGCAGGTATCAAACCTCCATGCGGCAGAGTATTCGCGGCTATAGCAGCCGTTACCTTCTGTGCTGTTTCACCATAGTTACCGGTATAAACTGCATCCACAAAAATGTGCTCATTATTTGCATTAAACTCCTCAACCATCTCTTGGAAAATGCGTCCTGAATTTCCACCGATGGCGTACCAAAAAGATATGGTAGTCTGATTAGCTAAAACAGTGGATACACCGGATAAAAGCAATACTAAAACCAACGATAATACGAGTGTCTTTTTCATTTTCTTCCCTCCTAGATGTTTTGTTAACCTTTAATACCGCTTTTTGCTATGCCCTCAATGAACTGCTTCTGGGCAAAGAAAAACACGATCAACACCGGCAACATCACAATCAACGAAGCTGCCATTAGATAATGCCACTCACTTCCTCCTCCCTGCTGTGAAATGAAGTAACGCAAGCCAATGGGCAATGTTCTCATTTTATTGGAATTAACAACAATTAAAGGCCACAGATACGAGTTCCAAGAACCCAGAAAGCCGAAGAGCGAAACACTGGCCAGCGATGGCTTAGCTAATGGCATCAATATCCGGAAAATAAATCGTAATCTAGAGCAGCCATCTACAGTAGCAGCGTCTTCTAGCTCGTTCGGAATGGTCATGAAGAACTGTCGGAGTAAAAATACCGAAAAAGCTGTAGCAAGGAACGGCACAATGAGTGCTTGATAACTATCAATCCAATCAATCCGGCTCATGACAATGTAGGTCGGAATCAACGTGACCTGAGTCGGGACCATTAGTGTAGCCAAAAATAACATAAACACCTGGTCACGGCCTTTAAACTTCATTCGAGCAAAGGCATAGGCCGCAAAAATACCGGTGAAAACCTGACCTGCGGTTGAGAGCAATCCCACTACAACACTGTTCAGATAAAAGCGCCCAAAGGGGGCCAGTTCCCAGACTTTCAAATAGTTGCTCCACTGAGGAGAGTCCGGAATCCAATTGGGTGGGTAGCGGAAAATCTCATGATATCCCTTAAGAGATGTGGAAACCATCCAGACAAAGGGCAAAATCATGGCTGCACCCAACACGATGAGAACAACATGGATACTTAGCTTTCTTAGTAATTTGCGCATATTCTCACCCTCCTCAATTGTAGTGGACGCGTTTTTCTAGGAAACAGCGCTGAAATAAGGTTACACCCAAGATAAATAGGAAAAGAAGAACTGATAGTGCACTGGCTTCTCCAAAACGGAAAGAGTTAAAGGCACGCTCGTAGATGAGATACACAACAACCAATGTACTCTTTAGGGGTCCTCCCCCCGGAGTCATGACGTCAATTTGGGTAAACACCTTAAAGGAGTTGATGATACCCATAATTAGGACAAAGTACATCGTTGGCGACAGTTGAGGCAGAGTTATACGACGGAACTGTTGCCGGGAAGTTGCTCCATCGATGGACGCCGCTTCGTAGAGACTGGCATCGATATTTTGCAGACCAGCCAAAAAGAGAACAATGTTATAACCGAGCCCTTTCCAGACGGTCATAATAATTACCGAAAACATGGCCCATTTCGGGTCGTTAAGCCAACTGACAGGCCCTAGGTTGATGGATTCCAGCAAATAGTTAAACAGTCCGTCAAAGGGATCGTACATCCACATCCACACAGCACTTATAGCCACTGTGGAGGTAATTACCGGTGTAAAAAATATAGTTCGATAAATTGACAATCCCCGGATCTTCTGGTTAAGTAACATCGCTATACCGAGAGAAATGCCAAAGTCCAAAGGTAACTGTACCGCAACAAAGTAAAAAGTGTTCTTCACAGCCAAATAGAAATCACTAGATGCGAAAATCCTAGCGTAGTTCCCCCACCCCACAAATATCCTAGGACTAAGCAAATCCCATTGGAAAAAGCTAAGATAAAAAGCCATGAATACCGGCACAAAGATAAATAGAATCAGAATGGCCGATGCGGGAGTCAAAAAGCTATAACCAATTATTGTGTTCTTAATCGTAGCTCGCCGTTTGCTACGAGAATGAGTCGCTTCAATTTCCTGCATGTCGGGCACCTCCCAAAGAAAATATTTAACTCAACTATTGTGTTTCAGGTAAAATTTCGCCCTATCACCGCGAATCAAAGAATAACAGACTTCCACAAGGTCGTTGTCGGCAGTGTAAGCATGTCTCTCAACTAAGAGAGCGGGACTGCCCATTTCAGTATCTAAGAGTTTAGCGTCTTCATCGTTCATGAGCACAGGTTCAATAAAGTCTTCACCCCAACTGGGTCTTACATCGTAGAGCTCCACTAGCTTTTTATAGAGAGAGCCCGTCAGTTCCTGAAACTCCAAACCCGGAACGAGATAGGCCGGCAAGTACGATGTTGCTAGGAGGATGGGCTCACCATCAAGGTAACGCATACGCTTGACACAAATGATAGAATCTCCTGGCTCGAGTCCAAGCTTGTTCCAAAGTTCTGGCTCTACCTCAGTGAGCAGGATGCTTTCTAGAACAGATGTAGTAGGAATAAGGCCCACCGAGCGCATATTCTCGCTAAAGGAATCCAACTCTATCTCCTGTCGATCGTGTGGATCTGCCACAAAGGTGCCTTTGCCCTGCAAGCGATAGATCAGACCTTCCTTTACCAAGCCATCAATGGCCTTGCGAATCGTCGCCCGGCTCAAACCATAGACTTTCTGCAACTCAGGCTCTGACGGAATTTTCTGGTGAGGCTTGTAGTTCCTGTTAGCGATCTGCTCCCTCAGAATTTCTTTGAGCTGATGATACAAGGGTATGGCACTATCCTTGTACACTTTGCTTTCGATCATTAACCCAACCCCCCTCATGTAGATACATCCTGTTGTATGCTTGTGCGTACAAGTCGTATGATATGCCTATTCTTTGTTGGTTCTTAAACTCCTTCTTTGTTCGAGAGAAAATTTTTTACAATGTTTGAAAGGCTGTGTGAAGCGGTTTTTAAACCGTCTCACACAGCCTCTTTTGATCACACAAGATATTAGATCTCCGACCGAAGCAAGAATACGCAAGTTTCTCTAGCATCTGTGCATACTCATTTTTAGAGCTGCTTCGGTGCGTTTTTCAAGGAGGGATGTACCCTTACAAGCATTGACGGAATTGCCCTGTCTTGTTATGGTCAACTTAGCCACTTTAGCTAAACAAACAGAATGGGGTGCAAGCTATGTTAAAAGTTAGTTCTACCGAGGTGCAAGACAATTTCGGCAAATACCTCCTCTTAGCTAACGAACAAGACATAATCGTTACCCGCAATGGTCAAGAGGTAGCCTGCCTTTCGGGCCTAAATGCCCGAAAAAGCAGATCCAGTATGGTATTCGAGAAATCTTTAGCCGAAGGGTATGGATTGCGCAAAGCAAGCTACGAAGAATTTCTTGAACTAACGAAGGGTAGCGAAGAGCGCTATGAGCTTATTGATGGGGAGGTTTTTCTTCAGGCTTCACCAAAAACAGATCACCAATTAGCCCAGATGGTACTTGC
>CAZAJB010000038.1:0-21112 GCA_964485345.1 uncultured Clostridiaceae bacterium | reverse complement strand
GTACAACTGTACTACTATGTTATGCAATGATGTGAGCCAAAGAGAATAAAAAGACCCCGGTAGCCATCAACAATAGAAAATGGCTTCGAGAGCCTTTTGGTTGAGAGAGTACGCAAGAACCAGAGTAGAACCGCGTAGAACCGCGTAATAGCACGCCGCTCAAATTCTAAGGCATTCAGAACAAGATATCGAGTGACATGGGGGCCAAGTCCTAATCTCCTTCTAGGATAAGCATATCCGTCAGCGAGCCCTCTACTTCTAGGTCAGCCAAACCCATGTGTTCAAATGTATTAAAGGTAACCTTTCCTGACGTTACGTCCCGTAAATATAGCCCCGTACATTGATTAGAATCAAAGCGATTGTTCCAAATGGTGATGGGACCGCTCTCAGCAACCAAGACGCCAACCCAGTTTTCTAGAAGTGAATTCGCTAGAATCTGCCCACTCGAACGAAGAAATCTCAATCCCGCGGTGCTGTTATGCAGGAAGGTGTTACCACAGACCAAAACATCCCGTTCTCCCTGGCAATAGATGCCGTTACTGCTGGCTTCTATTGTATTTCCTGAAAGCTGGTTGCGAGCACCTGAGGCTACAAAAAACCCATTACCACCCCCTGTGACACTACAGCTATCAACTACGCAGTCAGTTGCAAAGGATAGAAAAATGCCCTGCTCGCAGCCTACTGTTCTTGAATTGAGCACAGCTACACCCCTGGAAGCACGAATGTCAATACCGTGATTGCTCTCGCGACAAACAATGTCTTTGAGTACAGCGTCATCACTATACGCCAAATAAACGCCGAAGATTCCATCGCGATCAGCAATCATATTTTCTATCCTCGCACCATCGCAATATGCAAGTTCAAGGCCCATACTAGCATTTGAAACATCGACATTCCTAATTGAGATGTTTTCGCAACCCGCAGCAATAATAGCCCCCGCGTCCTCGGGAACATTCACATGCTTTTCACCGGAAAAATAATAAAGGGGCTTACCATTTACAGTATTGTCTTGTACCGTGTGAGTTGTGAAAAAATCCGGATCCCCCCCCACTTCAAAAAGCCCCGTAAGAACTGGACGTCCTTGGCTTTGTTCGCTTAAGGGTGTTCCTGCCATGGCTATACTGCATTGGCGAAAATCGCAATCTAGAATGGTGCAATTTTTCGCTCCAGCGAGCCAGATGGCACATGATGACACTCGATATTTCTCATCTGCCAAGAAAAAGCGGCAATTCAGCACAGAAAGCCTGTCGCCTGTATTTAGAATACCTGTTCGTTTGATTTGAAAGTCGATATTTTGGATCGTAACATCAGGTGCACTAATTTGAAAAAAAGGTTTAAAGGGGACTCCGCTCAAAACCGTATCCGCCTCGCCAATCAAAGTGATAGAACGGTCGATCAAAATGGGATATAGTTCGGGTTCTTCTTCATACAATCCTGCTGCAAGATAGATTACATCGCCTGATTTGGCATTTTGGAGTATCGTGCTTAAGCCCACATCAGCATCTGGCGAAACATAAAGCTCACTCGCTGCGGCTGTCGCAGAAAGCGAGCAGAAGAGCAAAAGCAATAGACAGTAATAAGTTGACTTTCTCATGTCGTCCCCACAACCTCTAAGAAAATTGTTGTTCTTACCGCCTCGTTACCGAATGTCTATTGGAAACTCAGAGTTCCCCACAAACTGGGGTTCGCATTAATTCCCAAATCGCCTGTCCATACGAGCTGAGGAACAAATTCGGTTCCAGGACATGGATATGATATATCCGTTATAGCAAAATTGAACTTGATCTGATCGCCTGTTTGAGGCGTGTAAACAGGAATATTTGCGTTGGAGAAGTTAACCCAAGGAATCACCGCTTCATAGATAAATCCTGTAGCGGTGAGTTTGACCGCACGTTCATGACCTACAAGTACACTCTCGCCGCCATCCATACCTTTACTGATAAAGCGCTCTCTGTTTTCTTTGGGAACCATAGAGCGATCAAAAGCAGTATCCCAGTATTGATTATCAACCACGAAGAAAACCAGAAAATCGTGAACTCCATACTCCGTTCTGCCAGGATCTGCCGAAGGGTCGGTGGATATATACAGTTTGAAATTGTCCTGGCCATCTAGTGGAAGCATTTCAATGGCCCCAAAGGGCGTGTCTTCATTTACATCAGCCGCGAGATATATGTTGTCTTCATCCCACATCACGTGGACAGTACAGCTGGAATCCATGGGCCCATTCCAGGCACCGGCATCTCGGATTACCTGAGAAATGTCATCAATTACAATGGGAAAATCCAGAACCCATTCCGAAAGATCGCCGTCAATTACAATGGGGGTATCTGCCTTGTAAGCCGTCGCCTCAGGGGTTTCGGCAAAAATAGCCCCCGGCATCAACAAGCTAAGCGCGAGAACAAGAAGAAAGCAAGTCTTCAAACGTTTCATTACAGTCACATCCTTTTTTGGCTTTGGAATTACGAAAAGCAAGGCGGGTTAAGCCCGCCTTGCAGACCTCACAATTAGTTTCTATTCAACAGTAATCGTGGCGTTCAGAGTGCCGATGGTCACATCGTGTTCACCTGGTGTATCGAAGAAAAGATCCATAGATACAACGCGCCAGCTTTCACCGTTAACGGCCATAAGTTTCTCGGCAATAACTTTACCGTTTGAGACAGCTTCAACGTTAACAACGTCACTTCCACCGTGGTTCCAGAGTAGGAAGTGCACAGTGTAGGGTTCACCTATTTTTGCATTAGCCTGCTCGGCGATTGATTGAACTGTTGCTCCGCCCCATCTACCAGCTACTTCGCGTTCTACGATTACGGAAGGAAGAACAAGTGTCTCGAAAGCAAAATCGCCCTTTTGGCCATAGCGCATGCCATATTTATAGGTGATTAAAGGGTCGCCCCAGTTTTCAGGTGTAGTATGGGTTGGGCTTGTTAGCATAGTTGCTTGCAGGAGCAAACGCACCCAAGTGCTTGCACCTTGATCCCCAGCTAGATCCTTCCATTGTAGTGCATCCATTCCAGCATTCCGTGTGATTTCCTTTACGATCATACCGCTTGGCTCTCTGATTCCAAAGAGCATATCGGCATAGACCCAAGGTTCTGTCGTTGTCATAAAGCCTGGCAACTGCGAACCATGGTCAGCCTTCTGGTTAAAGCTGAGATACATTAACGCATCGACCGCGTTAATCACCCATTCTTGCGTTGGTAGTGTATTGTTCAGCGTCAAGATAATGGGCTTGCCCGCATCTTGAGCGTCATCAATAAACATTTCTGCTACGTCGTTGATGGCCGTAAAGTCACCAATTACGACATCAGCTTCTTCCATTGTAGCCACAATAGGGCCATAATAGTCGATGTACTGCGCATAGTGTTCTGCTAAATCATCACTGCTCGCAGCCACGTAAACCTTGGTACCAAGGGCAAGGGGTAATAGATTACTGTCGTTTTTAACCAATACTGCAGAGGATGCCTGCATTTGCTCTCCAAGAGCTACGTCATACTGATTGCGGACAGCCCTTAGATCCTCGTTACTCTTAATACTACGGGGAGCAGCGGTGTATTCTTCGAGTGAATTGATAGGTTTACCGGTATAACTACTGTTGGCGCCAAGTCTAATGGCATAGTCAGCGTCTGAGTATGGGTTCTCAAAAAGACCTAGTTCGAACTTAAAACGAAGAACACGAGTTGCAGCTCTTTGCACGTAATACTCATCAATATCGCCGTCTAGAACACCATTCACAATACAATCGGGGTAATTGGCCATGATTCTAGCTTCAATGTCCTCACCACGGAGAGTAACCACCGTTCCAAAGATATCAACACCATTTTCCAACATCATACCGTACAATTGGCGTCCATTTAGCTTACCAACATCAACACCTTCATTTGTTACACCTTGAACCTGTGAGCCCATACCTAACGCCCACCAGTCAGTAACAATAATTCCATCAAAGCCGAGAGTATCACGGAGATAACTCATGGTTACCTTGTCGTACTCCACGGGAACATTGTTGCTTAATCCGGTGGCACCGGAATTGGTCATAATCCAAGGGGTACCCGCCCTAAGGGCGGCCTTCCAGCCCTCAAGCCAGTTGTCTACGTTTTGGGCAACACTACGGGCATTTTGGAAAGAAGCATCTCCACCGCGGCCGATCCAATGCTTTGTGCAAGTTGGCAGACCATTTTCGTTAAGCGTAGCCACTTCTAATTCCGTCATTTTCGCAATGTATTCTGGGTCTTCACCGTTAAATGCACCAATTTCATTCCCATAGGGCTCGAATGTAACGTGAACGCCAACAGATTTCATGGCTTCTGCATAGCGCTTCAAAAGCTTCTCAGAAAGCTCAGGATCGTTGGCAGTGCCAAAGGCGGCATGCGGTTTGTCAACAAAGCCGCCCCAGGAGTTGTACTCACGATCACTTGTAAACGTCATGGGGATACCCAAACGAGTTTCTTCGCACATCTGTTGAATTTCGTTGTGCACAAAGACTTGCTCCTCTGGTGTTCCATTGGCGTTATCTAAGAAACAACGATTGTGATATTCATTAATGTAATACCAAGCAGAAAAGCCATCAGAGAAAGGCTCATCTTCAGCGGGTTCAAAAGGGCAATCCTGCCTGTAAAGATAGTTGTAAGTCACGGGATAGGTACCAGAGAATTGACCAGAAGTATTGTTACAGAACAACAAACCAACAGTCTCTTCCAATGTCATCTGGGACAATAGATCGGCAATTCGCTCGTCAATGTCTGCACGCCAATCTTCGTATACATCCAGCTTACCATTGTCGTTCAGATCCTTGAATTGCAGGCCATCTACTTCAATGATGTTCTTTACCGTGGCCTTTACTTCAGGCTGCTGCGCTGCCAATACAGGAGTTACAGCTAATAGCAAGATCAAAAATAACGCTAATGGGTAATACCTCTTCATTTACGTGCCCTCCCTAAATACTTTATTAGTAAACACGACCAGACCAACACATTATTTGCACAAATCACCTCCTGACCCATATATAACTGGGTTGCATTCTTTTTGGCGATTGGGATTCTGCATATCGGCATCTCTCTCAGTCGATTTAGGGCTGCATCAAAGCAAAATGAGCCTTTGTTCTAAAATGTCCTCCATATCGCCATTACTACGTTGATACCCATCAATGACAAGGCACTTAGTTAACACGCGCCTCTGTTCGCTCATCAAAAACATGCAAGTTTTGCGGCTCTACTTTCAGCGCGATCTCTGATCCAATCTGTTCCTCGAGGATAGCATCAAGCTTAGTCACAAATAGCTCCTTCTGCAAAGCAAAGTGTACCAAAATATCATCGCCCAAAGGTTCAACAAGTTCCACCTTACCATGCAGCGCTCCTGGCTCGTTCTTGTCAACCAGATAGAAATCAGCTGGGCGAACCCCAAGCATATATTCCTTACGTAAATCAAGTTGGCTTGCTAGTTCTGTGGTGCCAAGGATAGCTGAATTCCCATATCTAAACGAAGGCACTTTATCTTTGAGTTCAACTTTGCACTTTAAGAAGTTAATCTTCGGTGTACCAACAAACTCCGCCACAAACATAGAACGAGGTGTCCTGTAAAGTTGATTTGGAGTTCCTTCCTGAACAACCTTGCCGTCTTTCATTAAAACAATGCGATCCGCCAGAGTCATGGCCTCTGTCTGATCATGGGTCACATAGATGGTGGTCACTTTGAGTTGTCTTTGGATCTTCTTTAGGTCGAAGCGCACTTGTTCCCTCAGCTTGGCATCTAAATTACCTAGGGGCTCATCCAAGAGAAATATATCTGGATCTCTCACAAGTGCCCTCCCTAAGGCAACACGCTGCCTCTGACCGCCACTTAATTCAGCTGGTTTACGATCTAAAAGATGGCTGATACCGAGCATAGTAGAGACATCAGTGATCTTTTTTGTGATTTCTTCTTTACTGTAATTCAGATTTTCTAGAGAAAAGGACATATTACCCGCCACAGTCATATTAGGATAGAGGGCGTATTCTTGGAAAACCATAGCGATATTTCGATCTTGGGGGCGCACAAAAGCCTTATTGGCTACTGATGTTACAAGCCTCTCGCCGATCTTTACATCGCCGTTAGTAGGCTGGACTAAGCCTGCAACACATTGCAAGGCAGTCGTTTTGCCACAGCCAGATGGCCCTAGGAAAACACAGAATTCGCCGTCAGGTATAGTTAAATTTAAGTCATCTAAGGCAGTCGTTTTGCCTTTGTTATAAACAACACTAAGATCTTTTACAATTACTGGAGGCAACGCTTACACCAACCTTTCTATTAAGACCAAAAGGAGTTCTTCAATTATTGCTACCAAACTTGCTAACCTCTAGACCAAAACCAAAATCATACAGGGGTGTGCCCAAATCAAAAGGAAGATCCTCCCTCTGCTCTGTTATTTCCCCTAAACTTCTGGGCAATTGTATGGGTAGCTTACCTTGAATCGGAATTTCACCAAAGAGGGCATCCGCAATAGCCTCCGCTCCCCGACTAACGCCAGGTCGATACACTACTAATACTGCATCAGACAGCTCGACAAGTTCCGTTAAAACATAGGGCCTGCTGAGCACAACTACGCTAATTACAGGGAGCCCTTTGTCCTTGGCTGTCTTGATCAAATCCAATTCCTCTAGTGGAATTTCAAGGTTAGCTACACCCCAAGGCGGTTGATGGGTCGAAGCTGCTTCTCCAACTACAACGATGGCTGCGTCTCCCCCATTGATTGCATCTAGATCCTCAAAAGCATGCACTGCGCCTTCTTTGACTCTAGCGGTTAACGCTTCATGAACACTCGCACCTGGGCCACCAGGCACCTTCCAGCCACTGTTTAGAGCATCAGCATCGTTGGCCAACGCCCCGCCTACAAACACAACAGAATCGCCAGAAAGGGTGCCTCGAAATTCGTTTTTCAGCAATGTCAAAGACTTAGCTGCTGCTTCATAGGCTAAAGCTAGGTGTTCTTCTGTTCCAAGCACTGCCTCGGCATACTTCGGGTCGACGTAGGGATTTTCGAAAAGCCCTAATCTAAACTTTGCCTCTAGGATTTTTTGAACTTTAGCATCGAGTTCCACAGGATCGATTCCCTCGGCAAGGCGAGGAATTTCCCTCAAACCAGCACCGCCCAAAATGTGGGCTCCAGCTAAGGCCGCATCAACATGGCGCATACCCCAGTCGGTTTGAATCAGACCTGTATAACCCATCTCGTCCTTCAAAAGCACCGTCATTACTTCCCTTGATTCATGGGCGGGCTTATCAAGCGCATCGCCCCCTAAGAAGGGCACTGTACTATAACCGTAAGGCATAATCGAAGCAGCGCCAGCTTCAATTGCCGCTTCAAACATAGTTAAATGTAAGGCAAGGGTTTCTTCATCAAACAGAAGTGGTTTGCCATCAATACCGTTTTCTTGTGGCCCCGAACCAGGAAAATGCTTTACAGAGACCATAACCGAATCAGCTGTAAGTTCGTTACCAGCCTGCAAAGCTTCAATAGCGGCAACCACCATATCAGTTGCTAGGTTTACATCTTCACCGAAACACTCTTGAAAACGGCCCCATCGTGGTTCAGTGGCTAAATCTGCAATAGGGGAAAGGCTCATACGGACCCCTAATGCCATCATTTCTTCACGCTGCATAGCGTTCAACTTCCGAACTAGTTCCACATCACGCGTGGCGGCTAACCCAATCTGATCGGGATACAGAGTGGCTCCCTTTACCCAACTTGCTCCAATAACGGAGTCCATGCTGATCACCAGAGGAATACCCAACCTAGCTCCTTCGCTCCATTGCTGCAGTTCGTTAACCCTTTCTGCCGCAGTTTTGGGATCCGCAGATAAATAATCGTAAGCCAGAGCAAAACCCACATTGTTTTCGTTAAACCAAGCTTCTTTTGGTGAGTACAAGGTCAAGTGCACCAATTGAGCTGACTTCTCTTCAGGGCTCATTTGCATTACCAGATCGGTTGCCCGATCCTCTGGCCTTATACGCCAGTCTTCGTAAGGATCCAAAATTCCGTTTTGGTTTAAATCTTTGAACTTCAAGCCATCCTCTTCGATTAGAGGAACTTGCCAACTAACCAAGTAAGGCTCCTCGCCTGGGCCTGCTTCTCCCTGATAGCTAAAGTCGCTGGCCAAAGTAGTATCGAAAGTTCCAATCATGAAGACTAGGAGTAAACTAAGGCAAATGGAAAGTCTAACCTTGCGCATTTTACAGCCTCCCTCAAATTTCTAAGATGCGGCCACAGCCCCCGCCATATAACCTCGAATTAAGTACTTGCCCATCACCACATAGAGCACTAAGACTGGTAAGGCAAGCCACATTGAACCTGCCATTTGCACATTCCATTCCGCTGCCAAGGTTCCCATCATGTTATTTAGAGCAACGGTAGCTGGCATTGAACCGGGTCCACTTAAGATCAAACCGAAGAGCATTTCATTCCAAATTGAAGTGAACTGAAAGACTAACACGGTCACTGTCGCAATCTTTGTGCTAGGTAAGACAATGCGGCGATAGATCCGCCAAGGCCCATGTCCATCCATCAAGGCTTGCTGTACGAGGCAATCAGGGATTTCCCCATAAAAACCTCGAAACATCAGAGCGCACATGGGAGTGCCATAGACAGTGTGAACCAAAACCAAACCTAGTATCGTATTGTATAAATTCAAGGCCCGGATTGTCTGGAAAAGAGGCACCAGAACCGCTTGGTACGGCAAGAAAATACCACTCACCATAAGGACAAAGACTATATTATCGTACTTGAAACGAAATTTAGCTAAGACATAACCACAAATCGAGCCGAAAAAAACTGAGCCAAGGCCTCCACCAATCGTAATTAGAAGGCTATTGAGCAAGGGCCCTTTTAGCTCTTGAAACGCCTTGGCATAAGCATCAAAAGTAGCCTTTTCTGGCAACGATAGGGGATTGGACACCGCAACCTCCTGAGCGGTCTTCAAAGAGGTAGTTAAGGCGCCCCAAAAGGGAATCAAATAGAAGAGGGCAAAAGCAAAAAGTATGATATAGAGCACCACATGCAAAACCTTAGTTTTGACTGCCGCATTGGTGCCAATTGAGCCCTTTTGAGCGGCTGGCATAGCATATTTGGTTTCCACATCTCTACCTCCTGTAATTTTGATACGTGAACGGAACCACTAGCACAAGAACTAGAACAAGCAAGACATTTCCGATGGCCGAGCCATAGACAAAACGAGTTGATAAAAACGTCTCTTTATACATTTGAATTGGCAAGGTATGTGAGGCATAGCCGGGTCCCCCACCAGTTAGTACCCAAATAAAGTCAAAGGAGCGGAGAGCAAACATAGCGATAATTACAATTGCTGTAGTCATGGGAGCTTTCAGCTGAGGCAGAATGAGTCGCCTATAGATTCGCCAAGTGGAGGCCCCATCTAATTGGGCAGCTTGAATTTGGTTCTGAGGCACAGATTTTATACCGCCCAGAAAAACCAAAGCAACGTAGCCCGAAAATTGCCAGACTAAGGCGAGCATAATGGAGGGCATCACCGTTTGCTGAGAGGTATGCCAAGTACCTATTAGGAAATCCCAGCCGATACTCCGAAACAAGGAATTGATAATACCGTTAGCTGGATTGTACATCCAGGCCCACAATGTGCCTGTCACTACAAAGGATAGGGCGAAGGGCAATAAGAAAAGATTACGAAAAAGATTTGTGCCCTTTAAACCCTGATCCATAACAATTGCCAAAAATAAGCCTACCAGCAAGCAAATGGGAATAATGGTAAAAAGAACCAAGGTGTTCTTTAAGGAAATCCAAAATGTAGAATCATTCAGCATACGTAGGTAGGCGTCAAATCCCTGGAAATTATAACTTGCCATGAGGCCTTTCCAGTCCGAAACAGAAACCCAAAGGTTCCAGCCGATTCCGACATAGATGAAGTAGAAGACAAGGCCAAAAGGAATAATCATAACCACCAATGGATGCCGTTTGAAAAAATCAACCATCATAATTCCCCTTCCTGTGTGCCTGGGTGCAAGACGAACCTTGCACCCAGGGGTCACAGCTGCTAGTAACTAAGTCCGTGTCCGTAGTCATAAAGTGGATCTTCAATGTCAAAAGGCAAGTCACTGCGCTGGGTCAATACTTGAGACATAGAACGAGGTAATTGAACTGGCAGTTTTCCTTGGGGATTGTAATCTCCAAAGAGTACCTCTGCAATTGCCTTGCCTCCTTGACTGCCTGGGTAATAGGCAGAAAGGATAGCTTCGGTGTTTTCTGCACACCAGGTGAGAATATAAGGTCTACCCATCATGACCACAACAACAATGGGAATACCCGTCTCTTCTAGGGCTTCTAGCATTTCAGTCTGGGAAGTAGTTAGGTCAAGGCGATCTGCTCCCCAAGGAGGGCTGTGCATGTAAGAAGGTTCGCCTACGACCACAATGGCCACATCACTAGTTTTGGCCAGTTCGACCGCCCGTTTAACATCTTCACCCTCGTGAACGACTGTACCGTTTGCGCCAACTCGAGCCTTTACAGCTTCTACAATTGTCATGCCAGCCTGGCTACTAGTCCAGCCACCAGTCAAGCTATCCATATCTTCAGCCCTCGCACCTGCCACCAAGATCTTACCTTGGGTTGGCAGAGGCAATAAGCCGTCATTTTTCAAAAGCGTCATGGATTGACGTGCCGCTTCTAAGGAAAGAGCCTGGTGATTGGGGTTGCCCACAAAATATTCTGCGTGGACTGGGTCAACGTAGGGGTCTTCAAAGATGCCCATGGCAAACTTGGCAAGCAAGATGCGCCTAGTTGATGCATCAATAGATTCTTCCTGTATCCTGCCTTCTTGCACCAATTCCTCAATCTGATCAATCAACCGCATGGACTCGCCACCAATACCGTCAACCTTGGCGTCACCCACGCCGATTACTACTGCTTCCTCCGTGGAAATCTCATAGCCCACAAAGGACGAACTCTGCTGGATACCCCAAATCATACCCCAATCAGTTTGGATAATTCCGTCAAAACCCATTTCTTCTCGTAGTAATCCTTGGAGCGTTTTCTCAGAACCTAGCGCCGCCATCATATCAATGGCCAAGGGGATACTATAGTAGGGCATGACAGACGCTACACCGCTGGCAATTGCAGCCCTGAAAGGTTTCAGATGAATTTCCAGGGTCTCCTCAGACGAGACGATGGGTGCCATATCAATTCCTTCCATTTGGGGACCTGCACCTGGGAAATGCTTAACACAAGCCATGACTGATTCAGAGTTTAACGTTGTCCCTGCCTGATAAGCCTCAACTTGGGCTACAACCATTTCGGACACCAAATCAGGATCCTCCCCAAAGGTTTCCATCACCCGGCCCCATCTAGGCTCTGTGGCGACGTCTGCTTCGGGCGATAAAGTCATTCTTACCCCAATAGCCATATGCTCTAGACGTCCGGCTTCACTTAGTTCTCTAACTAAATCCACATTTCTTGTGGCTGCCAGACCCAGGTTATGGGGATGAACTAGACCGCCATTTACATAGCTCAGACCATGCACGGAGTCCATACTCACAACAACCGGAATGCCAAGGCGCGAGCTTTCAGACCATTCTTGAATCTGATTCATCGTCAAAGCCGCCGCCTTTGCACCTGGCAGATCCCTCACTAACACAAAACCTACATTGCTCTCTTCCATCCAACGCTCCAAAAAAGCAGGGGCAGAGCCATCTGCCTTGGGCACAAAGGTCGGGTGCTGCATTTGCGCAATCTTCTCCACTAGAGTCATCTGACCGAGGAGATCTTCTACCCTTTCTGCCGCTGGCAAACGCCAATCTTCATACGCATCTAGCTTGCCATTGCCATTTAAATCCTTAAAAAGAAGGCCACCCTGTTCGATCAGGGGTTTCACTCTGCCAACTACTGCTGGAACCGCTGCCAAAGCTAAACTAGTTGTTAACGCTAGTTGCAAAAACACAATGACAGTAACTAGAGACAGTTGTCTAAATGAAGCTTTAGTCTTGAACAATGTTCCACTCTCCTTTCACAGCAGCTTCTCTAATCGACTGTGTGATCATGCGGGCGTAGCGCTCTGGATCAGGATCAGAACTTGTGGCAAAATCGGAGATCCTACTGTGAAGATCTGTGGAAACCTGCCAGGGCAACGCAGTACCATGGGTGAAACTTGGATAAACCAATGTGTTGTCATCTAAAAGTTCGCTTTTAAATTTCAAGGTTAAATCATCATAAATGCCTTCAGGAACATCTCGATAGGGTGAAACGGACTCTTTTGCGTCGGTAAAGACGGTCTGCAAATCCTGATCTGCAATCATGGCCGCCCAGCGTAAGCCGTTTTCTACACCCGTAGACCCATTGGGAACCACGAAGGCATCGATACAGAAACCAAATGTATCTGCGGTGCCGGGTGCGGCGAACGCCCCGTAATCCTTTCCATATTCCCAACCTTGGGAGGTAAAGAACGCCTGAATCCAGGAACCATGAACCATCATGGCATAATCTCCTGCAACAACCCGACCTGCCGCTTCATACCAAAGCCGGGCCGAGTGGTCTGGCGCCACATAACTCATCAGTCTTTTCATGTTTTCGAGTACTTCCGTAACCTGTTCGATTGTAGCTATGCCATTAATGAAATCCTCGTATATCTGGGGACTCGTACCCATCATTACACTCTCAAAGACTTGGGTAGCGGGCCAGCCTTTTCGATCCCCTAAGTCAATAGGAAATTTATCCGACGGAAGTTTAGCCTGAAGTTCATCACATAGTTCCCAGAAATCATCCCAGCTCACAGGTTCTTGGGGAGGATTGATATCGTATTCTTCAAACATTTTTTTATTGTAGAAAACCATATTCGTCTTGTGCACGCCAATTGGCACAATGTAATACTTGCCGTCAATTTGACAAAGTTCCGAGATGCCATTAAGCATCCTATCTTCCAAATTAAGAGTTTCCCAAAGTTCGGTTAAGTCATAGAGCATCGCTGCTTCCTCATAGGGCTCAAGTTCTAAACCAGGATGGGCCTGGAAAGTCTCAGGTGAGTTGCCTGTCAAAGCGAGTACTTTGACTTTCATCACCATCGACCCGCCAGCACCCCCTGGAATCGCATTAGAAATTACTCTAATGTTAGGGTACCTTTGGTTAAAAGCCGCTATAGCAGAATCAACCGCCTCCTTTTCTCCACCAGCCGTCCACCAATGATAGACATCGAATTTTCCCTGTGCTTCTGTGTTGCCTAGAACTGCTTGCAGATCAATGTCCTTCGCCAGAGCTAGAGTCTCCATGCTGAATAGGAGAAGTACTAGAGTTAGTAGTATGAACCAAGATTTCTTCAATGAGTTTTCCCCCATTCCCTATTCTTGAAAAAGTAGCCTACCCCAAGTGCTTGGGTTGGTGTTGCCTTCGGTGCTTCCTGTCCAGGCCATGCTAACTGTAGCAACCCCTGGGCAAGGAAAGTCAAGGTCATACATGGCAAAGTCAAAGCCGATGACCATGCCTGCTTCGGGAGAAAGGGCAGGTATCTGCTCATTTGCAAAGTTGCTCCAGGGAATCACCGCTTCGTAGATGTAGCCCCCCGCAACTTCTTTCACGGCATATTCGTAGCCATCTAAGACCTGGACATCGCCATCATCGCCCTTGGTCTCCAATCCGCAGGTATTTTCGACCATATCTCGATCTAGACCAGTGTTGAAGTAATAGTCGTCAATAATCATAACCAAGCGAAAATCTGTCGCCTCATACTTAACTCTTGTAGGATCTGCAGCAGGATTGGTACTGAAAAAGAGAACCATTGCATCTGCCATGTCTGGTGGAAAACCTTCGCGATACATAAAAGGCGTATCATCTTGAACTTCCCCAGCAAGGTAGAGATTCTCTTGATCCCACATAAAATACATTTTGGCGCTTAAGTCATCTGTCCCAGTCCATTGGTTTGCGTCCCGAACGAGCTGCTCAGCGTGATCTAAGACAAGAGGTGTAGAAGTATTCCATTCACCTAAATCTGCGTCAATTGTAATTTGAGCGGGAGCCCCCCAGGCTGTGGTCTCATGATTCGTGTAGGCTTCTGCCACAAAGTAACAGGGCATAAGTGCATTCACCAAGGCAACCATTACAAATAATCCGGTCAGACATCGACTTACTATGGTTTTTTTCATTTATTTTCCCTTCCTCCTCGACTCATGTTTCTATATTTAGCCCAAATTTTGAGCGTTTGGTAAGATTTCATCACCCCAATCATGCTTTGATAAGAGCCTAACAAGTTCAGCTGAATTTACCCTGAAGATTTCAGTTTTAGTTACAGATTTTACACAAAGACGTCAAAAAAACTCCTCCAAGAAAGCTGAGGAGTATCGCCTTTTAGGTGGGCAGTTCTACCGAAAAAATCGTATTTGCCCCGACTGTACTGGTGATCCTAATTGTGCCACCATATTTTTCCACTACTGATTTGGCAATTGCTAGACCAAGTCCCTGCCCCCCTTCGTTTCTGCTTCTTGACTTCCTTACCCGGTAGAAGCGATCAAAGACCCGATCTAGATCTTCGGGTTCTATTCCTTCGCCGCTGTTCTCGATAGTTAGGTAAACGCGTCGTTCTGCCTTTTCCAGGTTTAGGGAAATCGAGCCTCCTTCTGGAGTATATTTGATGGCATTATCTACCAAGACACTAACTAAGCGGGTTAATGCTTCTAGCTCACCATGGTAATACACCCCTTCTTGAATGCAAACATTCAAGCCAAGTCCCTTTTCATTGATATAGGCTGAAAGGCCTTTAATCTGTTGTTCCGCCAATTCGCTGAAGTTGATTCGCTCGTTTGTCTCGTTATGGATACCTGAACCAATATCCTCTAAATAGAGCATTTCATTGACTAGGTTAACTAAGCGATCGAGTTGGTCCTTTAGGAAACCAACCCATTTTTCCTGGGATTGCACTGTTTCAGTTTTATTTGCCTGAATTACAGCAAGATTGGTGATGGCTGCAGTGAGTGGTGTCCTTAGTTCATGAGAAATATCCGAAAAGAATTCCCCCTGCCTTTCAAACATTTCTTCAATTGGCTTAACGGATAGTTCGGTGATTAGTTTACTAACAAAGTAGACAAAGACTAGGCTTACTAGGGCGATCGCAAATAGAGTAAGGGCGGTGGAACGGAGATGCTGAATGGACGTCGTCACGTCAAGCACCACGATCTTGATTCGTTCACCGTTAATCTTTTGCTGTTGATATTTGTAATAGTGATCATCGACCAAGATTCGGGCAGCTATATCGTCTTTTGCCACAACCTCGCTCAAGATATTGTTTGTCTGCGATGAACTGAAACTATCATGTGCGTACGATGTCTTAAAGTACTTGAAAATATTGGAATCAATCAAAGGTTGAATGTAATCATAAGTGGCCACATCAATCTCTGAGATGAACAGATGAGGTGTGTCACTGCTGCTATGGATTTCTCGAAGGGGCATGGACATATAAGTACTAATAAGTCTCGCAGCAGACTGCTCCGAACTAAGCCAGGTAATGAAATAAAAACCCAGGAGGGCTGCGGAGAGTATGAAGAAAATCAAGAGCATATTGACTAACATGAATTTCCGCCTTAAGGCTTGGAACAATTCTAACCCTCCAGTTTATAGCCGATACCCCTAATCGTGATGATTCTTGCTTGGGAGCCGATCTTCTTCATTTTTCTGCGGATGGACGAAATATGAGCTTCCACATTATTGAAAGTGACATCGCTGTCTAGAGGCCACAACTTGGTAATAATCGCTTCCTTGTCAAAAACATGGCCAGGGTTATAAAGAAAGAGTTCGACAAGATCCAATTCTTTGGCCGTTAACTGTACCGATTTTTTGCTGGTCTGCAAAGTGGCAGTCACAATGCTCAAGGAAATGTTGGCCAGCTTAATGGTCTCAGTCTTGTACGCATCTTGTTTTCTCCTATATAAGGCCCGTAGTCTCGCCTTAAGCTCAGTCGGATCAAATGGTTTGGTTAGGTAATCGTCTGCTCCAGTATCCAAGCCTGTAACCTTATCGCCAGAGCTACGCTTAGCCGAAAGTAGCAAGACTGGCACTGTGTTCCCCCTATTGCGAATCTCAGAGAGCACTTCAATTCCGTTTAGCCCTGGTAACATGATGTCTAGCACTACTATGTCGTATTCACCGCACATAATATAGTCGACTGCAGTAAGACCATCGTGGACATACTCCACTGTCCACTTTTCTCCTTTTAAAAGCTCCTTTAACGATTCACACAACTGCACTTCATCTTCAACTAATAAAATCTTCAAGGGAAATCACCTCGCCAAACGTTCCTTCTTCATCTATGTCCGCGGCAGTTAATACCTGATAGCCCATTCCAATCACCTTCGCATTCTTGGGTCTTACTTTCTGCAGAAAGTCCCGAAATCCCTCTTGGCGTTTTTGCTGGCACAGGAGCATCTAGTCTTCACCCAATCGGGTAGGAGGCTGCCCATTAGTTGAGTAGCCGACCTCCCACACCACCAGTACGTACCGTTCGGTATACGGCGGTTCCAAAATTTACGTTCTAACTACAGAGTAATAATCTACGAAACTAAGATATCTAGTTTGTTTGAAGCGTTCAATGGATAATGTTCTTGTCAAGATAGGGCTATGGGCAATTCGCCAATAGCCCTATCTTGTGTTTGCCCACATCCACGCCCGTTCCTTGTCTTCTCCAAGGCTTTCCAGGTTTTGGCAACTTATATAGTTAAATAAAAGAAAAACTCATGACTCTCTGATACAATGTTAGGTGGAAACCAAAACAGAGTGTCCAGGAGGAGTCATGAGCCAAGTCTATTGTACCAGAAGAAGAAAAAGGGGGGAAACACCTAGATTATGCTGATCGTCAAGAACTGGAATATTTGGTCACCCAAAATATCAAAGCGCCTAAGAAGGGTAAAAAAACGCAACAAGAGTTGGCAGAACTCTTGGGCGTAAGCCCCGCCACAATGAGCCGAGAGCTTAAAAGAGGTCGGGTTGTATTGAGAGATAGCGACTGGCGTGATTATGAGAGCTATTCAGCAGATGTTGCCCAGGATGATCATGACGAGAAGGCAACTCACAAGGGACCTGGCTTAAAAATAGGCAATGACCATGCTTTGGCCCAACACATAGAGGACAAGATTCTTAAAGAAAAGTACTCTCCAGATGCTGTAATCATGGAGATTGAATCAGGAAAGTATGAGTTCAAAACGACGATTTGCCAGCAGAGCAGGATAGATCTCAATCGGAGCAGACGCCCCTACCACCAGGCCACAAACAAGTACCATAGCTAGAACCAGCACAGAGACTTCTGTTAGATTCTTCCCTGCGACCTTCGTGGGTATCAATCGTCCACCTGCTTTTGCACCGTAATCATCGTCCGAGGGAACCCCATGAAGGCTCTGTTTGGTTGAATAGCCAGACCATCAGTGGGAATTGGCAATCTCCCCCTCAGGGCAAACAAGTAGTCTCCCTCCAAGAAAAGAGGTTCCTTATTCAGGTGTACTTCATAAAAGCTCGCCACTTGATCGAGGGAGTCGGGACTAAAGAAAACGTAATAATGGAAGTCTTCCATAGACATGCCTACGGATAGCTCCTCGTTGAAGATCATGCCCGGATAAAAGGGAATACCCAGCAAGTCTTCGGTAGGCTGTTCTAGAGAGATTTCCTCCATATCCCAGCTCCAGTCATCATCGTCCCAGTCATCATCGTCCCAGTCACCGTCCCACATCAGATCGCCCTGGACCACAGTGGTCTCGAACCAAATTCTGGTCGCCTTAAAGTCCACCCGTGCTCTCCAGTCATAGCCCTCGTCTTCCACGAGCACCGAATGCCTGACCTGGTCGCCGTTTTCACTTTTAATTACCCACTCAAACCACACTTGGGCAAGCCACTTGCCCTGCTGCCACTGGGGTCTACCTTCGAACGCGGTGCGAATCCACTTGCCGTCCTGAATGAGGGTATCATATTCGCGTTGTACTTCAAAGATTTCGGGCCCGTAGAAATCTGGCTCATACCACGGTCCTAGCAACTCCCCTGGTTCAAGGTCATAAACATCTTTTTCTGGCCAGCCTAGTTCGGGCTCAAGGTATTCCAGGTAAAACCTGCCACATCATCAATCATCGTTTCGACCCTGTAAGCCCGCGCTTCACTGAAAATCACATCGTCGGAAAAGTATACATCGTCTAAATATCCCCGTTCAGCATCTTGGTCGCGTACGGCACCGGGGTAGATTGGCATTTCCTCTACGCTGGCAGGCAGAGTTGCTGCCAAGAGCGGAGCGGAAAGTACAAACAGCAAAAGCAACGTCCACCCAATCCTACGAATCCCCATGAGAATTCCTCCTTGTATTTCGATTTTGTATGCTTTATGCTTGCTGTCACGATCCAAATACGTTTTTTGCGTATGTAAAGATACGTCCTTTGCCGGCTAAGTACCTTCGCGAGAATAATTCGCAGGTTGTTTTGGGAATTCCTGCCTATTTCCCGGAGGTGTTAGAAAAAAGTCGCGGGATTATGTTAGTAGATTTGCGTTTAGAGAATGGGCTGTTGCCCATGGAGAGTGGACCCGCAGAAATGTAGCTTGAACGAGTGCAAAAGCACCGCCGCTATTGGCGGTGCTCCGACTTGTCCTGGTAAAACAGGCGGTGAAGCTCTCGAACTTGCGTGGCCAGGTTAAGTGCAGGGCCATCAACTTTGGTGTCACGAATAACAGCTTGAATAGGAAGATTGCGAACTCGCGCTGGAGTAACCTCCATCTCGCTCAACCATTGAACGAGCTGTTCGGAGGAGCTTGCATACACAATTCGGCCCAAACCCACCCAGCCATGGGCTGCAGCACACATCGGGCAGTGTTCGCCAGAGGTATAAACTGTGGCTTGGCAACGTTCTTCAGGCGTCAGATTCGCGGCCGCCCATCGTGCTAAGGCAAATTCTGGATGTTGGGTATGATCGCCACCAGCAACACGGTTGTGATCCTCAGCGAGTACCTCACCACGAGCTGAGACGAGAATCGAACCAAAAGGCTCGTCGCCTTTTTCAAGTGCAGTCTTAGCAAGTCCACGCAGCGATCCAGGTGTTCTAAATCTGCGTTACTAAGCATTGTTATTTCTCCCCTCGATCCAGAGGACCAGCCTTCATCACTGACATTCCACCATCACAGTGAAGTCTTGGTCATTGCTTCGGGAGCTAAATTATGGCGTCAGGCGACGTTTCGCCCGCTGGGACATGCATGGATTCCCTTAGGGCAACGGCAAGTAGGAGCATTCCCAGAACGAGAGTCATCCCATCGGCCACAGGTTGCGCCCACAGCAAGCCCTTGAATGCAAAGTTCTTATTCAGCAAGAACAAGAGCGGAATGTAAAACAGTCCCTGGCGAGCGATAGACAGCGTGAGAGACGCTCTTGCCTTTCCGAAAGCCTGAATCGTCGTCGATGCGAGTATTTGCGGCCCGAGCACCAAGAATGACCACTTATAGATGCCAAGGACGATAGTTCCCTGGGCCAATACCTCTGGCAGAGGAGTAAAGATGCCGATTAGGCCTGACGTAAATACCCCAAATAGGATCGCCAACACAATTCCAATACCCTCGGTGATCAATATGCCACTCCTAATGATTTCCTTCACACGAGGGAAATTCCTTGCGCCGTAGTTATACCCTACAAGAGGCTGGCAACCGGCGGCAAAGCCCATGAAAATGAAGGTTCCGATATACATTAGTTTGGCGGCAACGCCCATCCCTGCAACCGCGTTTTCGCCGTAGGGCTTGGCAAGATTGTTGCAGATAATCAGCGCACCACTCATTAAGAACTGGCTGAGCGCAGCGGGAATACCGATCGCAAAGGTCTGCCCCCAGATTGTTCTGTCGCCCGAAATATATCTTGGTTTGAGTTTAACGAGCGATTTTCCTGAGAGGTAATACCAAGCGTAATATCCGAGTGCGCCGATATTTCCCAGGACGGTAGCTATGGCAGCCCCTTGGATCCCCATATCGAAGACGAAGATAAAGATTGGATCAAGAATGATATTGATAACTGTCCCAATAAACATTCCGATAATGGAGGGCATGATGGCACCCTCGCTGCGTAAGAGCTGACCTCCGGCATAGTTGAGCATGACTGGTAGCGTACCAATAAACATGATGGAGGCGTATCCAGCTGCGTAAGGATACATCGCTTCCGTCGCTCCAAGCAGGATGACAAAGGGCTTTAGAAATACCAGTCCCACGGTCATGACCAGTACACCAAGCCCAATGCATATGGCGATTCCGGTCGAGAGCGTTCGATTTGCGGAGCCTTCGTCTTTTTTCCCTAGGCTACGGGATATATATGAGGCCGCACCGGTGCTGACAATTGTGGCGACCGCCATCATCAGCATAAAAATCGGAGTCGTCACGTTCGCCGCCGCCAACTGGTTTGGATCTCCCAACATTCCAATAAAAAATGTGTCCACGAGATTGTACAGAACTTGCACCATCATCCCCATTACAACGGGTATTGACATTTTTAGTATTGCTTTTGTGACGGGCGCTGTGCTCATCAGTTCCGTTTGTTTGTTTGAGTTCATCATTTACTCCTGCCTTTTCTATCACTTTTATTCGGCAATTATGCAGTCTTCAACACCCGTATTCTCATGTTCTGTCCTCGTTGATCTCTTTGGCTCTTTCCAGCAAGCGCAGGCAATAACCGTGGAACTCCTCTTTTTCAGGGCCAGACAGACAAGATTCAACCCTCTCGAGCCATTCGTCGTATATGCCGACAATATCCATGATCGTTTCTTTTCCCGCGTCGGTGATAGTCAGTATATTCTTCCGTCGGTTATCGGGGTTCCTAATGCGCTGAATGAGCCCGCGCTCCTCAAGCGATAAAAGCGCTTTTGCCACGGTAGTTTTGTCTAGCATCAGGGCATTGGCCACCATATCCTGATAAACATCACTGTGAAAATGAATGAAGGTACAGATTCTATGCTCCGTATCGGTTATTCCCGCTTCACGAATTTCTGCGTGACCATATTCCTTTGCGTATCTTGACAGCAAATTAATCGTGCTAAAATCCATCATCGACTCCTTTCAGTTGAACATACCAACAGTTGAAGATTCAACAGTTTGAGTCTACACGATGTTTGCGCTCTTGTCAAAGCGTTATTCTCTTGA
>CAZAJB010000037.1:14792-21920 GCA_964485345.1 uncultured Clostridiaceae bacterium | reverse complement strand
GGAGTCCCTGTGCTTGCCGCAGAAAAACGCAAACTTTCCCTTTCCCTCCTTGCCCCACTCAAAGATGAAGAATTAAGACACGGCTTATCCCTTTTGCTGCAATCCCTCTATGCCCTGTATCCGAACGAGAAGATCATCGTTAGTGAGATAGACAAGGTACCCGTCACCGCTTGCCAAGAGTTTAGCATCCTAAAGAAGCTTGGTTTTGAGGAAGGCTACAACGAGGCCATACTCTGGCCTTCGCAGCGCAGATAAGGCAAAAAAAGGCGACTGGCATGGGCCAGTCGCTGCTTTGTCATTGCTTACTACTTCCGATCATACTCTACTAATTGCATAACGTACTTCACTTGATCGCCTTCTTGGTTGTAGACACGGACCACGAGGGGCCAACCTACATCGGGAGCGATAACCCATTCTGAAGTTAGAATGTCAACCCGTTTACCGTCACTATCTTCCTGACGGCGACTTTTCGTGCAGAAATACCCATCTACACCGGCCACCGTCTGCTTTTCAACCACACGAATTCTTGCGCCGTCAAACGTCTGCATAGAACTTCCCACTTCAAGCTCTAGATCGGAGGCGAAAAAGCCCAACATCATAAACTCGCCTATCCATTCACCGCCACCTGTAGCCCAGCCCATACCTAAGCCCATTAGGCTCAACTGATCCCCTAGTTCATTTTGGGGAACGTCGTAGGTACTAGCCATCGTTACCTCAAAGGTCTCGTCGTCAACTCGCACCAGTTCAATGACCTGTGTCTGCTGCTTCTCCACGGGCACATCTTGCTCGAGGTCGTAATCATAATACGAGGAATACGTTGTAATCTCGTACTTGAAGCGCTCATATTGCGCCGTGAAGCTGTTCCATTCCCAAGACTCCTGTGCAAAACCAAGTGAACTAAAGGACAAAATCACTACAAGACTCAAAACGATCATCAGTGACTTGCGGACCATCGGTTCCGCCTCCTTAATATGGAAGATAATGAGATAATTACGCGTCAGGCGGAAAATCCCTTCCAAACTTCCAGCACAATGAAAAAATACTTACCAGCTCAATGCTAGAAGGAACCCCAGGTTACCCACTGTTAGTGCGAATGAACTAAATAGACCAATCGAGGAAGGTGATGTTTTGAAGATCAGGCTCGCGGTTCTTGCACTTTTTGCCATACTTTTCACAGGATGTGTTGGTTCCTTGCTTGGAGGAACCGCTGAGGTAGGAGTGTACATGGCCAATACGGATCCTATTCAGTCCCTCTCGTCGCTGGGACTAGAAGGTCTAAGAGCGAATGAGGAGATCGAGGCGGTTTGGGTAACGGTCACCGGGATTTATGCCAAACGTGACGGCAAGTGGGACAGAAAGCTATTTGATGTACCCCAGGGCCGGCAATTGATCAACCTAATGGATCTTAATGTTCAGGCAGAACTTTTGGGAGAAAAAAGACTACCTGCCGGAACCTATACAGAATTCCGCTTCCAACTCGAAGAAAACGACGAAGCAGGCGGTCTCTTACATAACTATACTGTGGTCAACGGTAAGAAAGTGCCACTGAAGATTCCTAGCAATGAAATCAAACCGGAGAATTTTGATGTGGTAATCTCCAAGGGTACAGTAGTACAATTGGTTTTCGACGTCGATTCGGAGAATTTCGTGGACCGTAACAAGGGGATGATCACCAATCCACGTAAGATGCTGAAATTCGCCGGACTACTGGATGAGGAATTCGGTTCGATAACAGGTCAGATTAAGCTTCCCGCTTGGGTCAACGAGGATATTCTGTCCATCGAACTGAACCTTTTCCGCGCAAGCACCACCGACGCTATCTGGACAACATCCCTGACAGACAATCTCTTGAAATTCGAGATCGCGGGTCTTGTCAAAGGTAGCTACCGCCTAGAGGCTGAGATAAAGTTGCTTGGTCTAGGATTCACTTTGCACGCTGGACCATTTACGATTGAAGCAGGGATTGAAAAATCCATTACCCTAAGCCATGAACTCTGACGCTCTCGTTACCTCCCGCAAGAAAACCGCACCTTCGTGCGGTTTTCTGCGTCACAGCCTCTTTTTCTGAAACATCAGCACAGCGAGGGCGATCAATCCAAGGGATGCCAACGCAGTGACTCCCACCGCACTGTACATAGACGATGGATCGATTTTGCCTGCGGCGATCTCCAGATTCTGAGAAGCCAAGGAGAGTGGACTAAACTCCTGACTACTTGGGAAAATGTTCAATACTAGCAACAAAACCAGGACAAGACCAGTCAGGAGTAGACTCCCATAGTTCCCCTGCACAAGAGTTGATGAGCTCAGAAGCAACGCCAGTACAAATGCTCCAAAGAGCCACATACAGGAAATAGCAAAGAGCAAGTATGCCACACCAACCTGGTCCTGAGGAAAGAGGTACACCGTATAGATCCAGGTCAAGGCTACCGATAGGAGCATACTCAGGCTCCAAACGGACAACATGGCACTGTACTTCGCTAGAATCACGGCCCGGCGCGACAAACCCTTCGTTAGCAGGTTAACCAGCGTTCCACGGGATAGCTCAGAGGATAGAACGCCACTAAAAATCAGGACCAGAGCAATCATGCCCATTTGCTGCGTGTTCTTGAAAAACTGTGCCCAAGAATCAAGGGCAGTAGGTTCAGGTATCGTGATGCTCATACCCTCAGGCATGACGCCAGCAAGCAGTTCAGGAGTTAACTTTGCTATAAGGGGATTGGTCATACCGAAGATCGTGAAAACGACCAGAATGATCAAAAGCTTGTAGGTGCGTGCATACTCCATGAGTTCCTTTCTGAAGAAAACAAGGTAGTGATTCATCGTACCACCTCCGCAAAAAGGCTCTCTAGTGTAGGTTCCATGGACTCGAATCTCTCAGGAACGATCTTCTTGAGTGATAACAAATCAATCAGCTCTTGGCCATGAATGGAGTTATCTTCAATCACGATGTTCAGTACCCTCTCCTCTAACTCTAGAGTAATAGCGGGTTTCTGCAGCTCACCCAGTTGTGCAAATTCTTGAGCATCCTGTTCAGTGGCAAAGCGCAGGCTATAGCTGTTCCGTCTATGCTCTTTTTGAATCTCCCCTAGGGTGCCAGACAAGACCAGCTTGCCCCGTTCTAGAACGGCAATACGGTCACATATCCTCTCCACATCAGATAGAATATGGGTGGAAAAGACCACCGTTGTCTGCCCCCTGATGGCAGAGAGAATGTCTAGCACTTGCTTGCGTCCTATGGGGTCAAGGGCCGACGTGGGTTCATCACAAAGCAAAAGCCTCGGTTCGTTGAGTAAGGCCTGGGCAATTCCCAGCCTTTGTTTCATGCCCCGAGAAAACCCGCTGATTCTTCGATTTACATCCGCAAGCCCCACCAGTTCAAGGAGTTCTTCGCTCTTCGTTTTGATCTGGCGGGAGGACAAACCTGTGATCTCCCCGCACAGTCTCAAGTATTCCTTAGGCCTCATATAACCATAGAACTCCGGGACATCAGGCAGATACCCCACATGACGATTGGTCTTTGTCGCTCCATAGCTAACTTTTTCGCCGCAGACATGGACCTCACCCTGTTGGGCCTTGAGCAGACCTAACGCGATTTTCATGGTAGTTGTCTTGCCTGCTCCGTTACGACCCACAAAGCCGAAGACAGAGTGCTCAGGGACAGTCATATCCAGCCCCTGCAGTACGTGATTTCCGCCAAAACTCATCTGAAGATCCTTGATTTCTAAGATGTTCATGCGTCCTCACTCCGACCAAAGATGAAATAGACGATAGGACCGATAATCTGAATAAGGACCACAATCGAAATCCACAGGGCTCGTGAGCCAAATTTGTATGTTGGATGCCGCAGGACATGAACCAAAGCTGTAATCATCAGGCCAAACTCGGCAATGATCAGAGGAAGCAAAAAAGGCCAGTATTCTTGGAGAATCTCCACATCAATCACCTCGCGTTTTAAGTCTTTCAAGTCTGTTCACCATGTTCTGGAAGCGGTCGTTTTCCGCAAGATGGGAAAAAGCCGGGTTCTTGGTCAAGGCATCACCCATACCTGCCCTGATAGAGACATCATCTCTTGGCGGTTTGACTCCTAAATCGAAGTCTGCAAACCAGGCATTCACCTGGTCGAAAAAGGAATCGCCCGAGAACTCAATCGGATAAATATCGGCCGTAGCCAGATCTACATATTGTTCCAAGATATCCAAAGCCTTTGTTTCTTCACCGAGTACGAGATACCCCTGTGCTCCCGTGAGGTAGAGGGCAAACAAGATTGCAGGATGCAGGCTCCTCACCTCAAAGATCTCGATGAGGGCAAGAGTCCGGGCCATGATCTGATCGTATTTTTCCGCATCATCGGTACTAAACATCAAGAAATTTGGCAGTATCCCGAACATCGCCATCAGATGCTGAAAGACAGCCACTTGGCTCACTTCTTTAGCCTTATCGATGTTGCCCAGAGCGTAATGGGCCGAAGCGGCTATCACCTCGTCACCAAGCCACGGAGCGTTCACTGGCTCCAACAAATCAATCACTTGGGCTGGGCTTCCGAGACTTAAGGCACATATGGCCTCGAAGAAATTGGCTTGTTTCTTGAGGGAGAGATCATCGCTTTCCGTTTTGATCCTAAGGCACAGGCCCTGAATGTCCCCTACGATTTCCCTTTGTAGCTCTTCTGTTTCTGCCATATTCGAGTAGTTGAGCAGTAAGACCGTCATCTGCAAGAGCAGTGGATAGCAGGAATAATACTTCTTCACCACCTCCCTGCACCTATCCATGACGGTAGCAAAGGGTAAGGTAGAAAACTCTCGGGACAATTGGTGGTAGAGGTTACGGATCTCTTCTTTGGTCATCTGCGGTGCATAGCCCATGAGATCATCAATACTGATATCGAAAAAGGTTGCTAACTGCGGTAGAAACGTTATGTCAGGGTAGCTTTGGCCCGTTTCCCACTTGGAGACAGACGCCTTCGAAACCCCCATGTAGCGAGCCAAGTCCTCTTGCGTAATATTCTTGCGCTTGCGTCCTTCCAGGACAGCACTGGCAATATGAATCTCCTTCACAAAAACCACCTCAACTCCATTATAAGGGTGGTCGTGCGATCCTACAATGGATTCGTAGTTGACTTCGGTTGATAAAATCAACCTGTGCGAAACACGCCTCTCTAGGGACGGCGATGTTCGGACCAATTCTTGCCAACATACATTTTACAAACTCTGCAATTTGAGGCATAATAGAGTAGCCTAGATGCCACACTGATTGGCACCGTTACCAGCGATCGAGCGTCGCAGTAGAGTGGATGACAGTGCCGGTTCGAGATGTTGACGAGATTACAGATGAGTACATCGCTATGGATCTATTTCTCTATTTTCAGGAGCATGTAGAAAACTTACTTACCGCCTTCTACGCATCCTTTACCAACGATAGTTTGCGGAAAATGGTCAAGGAGAGGTTACTCGGCTCTTTTTGTTTCTAAAAGGTGGTGACATATGACACCGAATTTGGTAAACACTAGAGTTGTCAACTTTAAATTGGAGGGCTGTCATGTTTACCGCAAAAAGAACGCCAATCATCAACATCCGGGAAGCACACAATCTTTGGGATCTCCTCAACTCTAAGTATCAAATGCTGGAAAAGATGCTGATCTACGAAGGCTTTATCCACGACGAAGATCTGAAGGCAGCCTTTAAGCTCATTCGAAAACCCGTTCAGAAGAACATAAGTATCTTAGAAAAAGAACTGGCGACCTACTCCATTCCCTCTCCTGATCGCAATAGGGCTGCCGTGCAGCTGCAGGGTGAGTCCGATTCGATTACGGATGAACACATAGCCCTGGATATCTTCTTGTACTTTCAAGAGCATGTAGAAAACTTACTTACCGCCTTCTACTCCTGTTTCACGAACGATGGCGTGCGAAAAATGACCATGGAAATGGCTGCCAGGACCATAGCTGAGACAAATGTGCTTGTACACTATCTAAGGGCCAAGGGCTGGATGGGAAATCCTCCTATGGCAAAAGCGGAACTTAACGAAAATACCAGCAAGCTCTCCTTAGCTGAAGCAGCAGCTCTGCACGATCACCTCACCTACCGCTATGACACGATGTACCTCACCAACATTTTTGCAGCCATTGTCCATGATCATGATTTCAAGGTGGTCTTGGAGATGGGCCTCAATCGTTTGAACAAGCAGATCGATCTGTTAGAAAAGCAGCTCAAACTCTACTTGGTTCCCTTTCCGAAACGACCCGGAAAGTTCACGCTCACGGTGAAGGACATTCGTTTTTTTGACGATGACACTATTTTTCGTACGCTAAACAGCTTTATGCAGGGGGCCGGAGCCAAGCATTCCCAGGCATTTAAGCAATCCACCTATAACGATGAGATCCGCAAACTTTTTAGGGACCTGTTGCTAGACGAAATGGAGGTCTTCAACGATTTTATCAAGGTAGGCAACCTAAAGGGCTGGCTTAACCCTGTTCCAAAATACGTTCCCTAGACTGCCCATTCCTCTCCTTATTGGACCGAATAGCGCAGGTAAGACCACCACCAATCGTATTCTGCTAGGAATCCTGCAGGCTACCTCGGGCACAAATCGGATCGGATTTTTGGCAAAGACGCCTGGCACGATGCTGTAGACATCCACAGGCAGCTCGCCTACGCACCGAGGCCTTTGCCGCTGATGCTGATTTATATATCCTAGACGAACCAACGTCAGGCCTGGATCCCTTGATGGAGCAGGTCTTTCAAGCATGCATTCATGAAGTGAGAAAAGCAGGAAGCAGCGTCCTTCTTTCCAGCCATATACTCTCCGAGGTAGAAAAACTCTGTGACAAGGTGAGTATTATCCGCCAGGGACAGATCATTGAAAGCGGCACCCTACAGCAATTGCGCTTAGTCACCATGCTTGTGGCAGGAAGAATAGGAAAGGGAGGCAAGTTGTACATCGATTTGTTGAGCTGGTAGGCGAGTTCCTCATAGGCTGAGGTGTAGTCACAATCCTCCACGATGACCTTAACCTACTTCGGAAGCTCTTCACCACTGACCATCATTACGGTAGCCCCACCAATTTTAGGCCGTCCTCAGATGTAATCTGCCAGGACTCTCTTCGTTGGCGCGCTAGCCAATCCCAGCGGTC
>CAZAJB010000037.1:12051-14692 GCA_964485345.1 uncultured Clostridiaceae bacterium | reverse complement strand
CCTGCCAATATATATTTTACAAACTTTGCTACTTAAGGCATAATGGAATAAAGGTAAAGCGCTTTGATGAAAAGCCAACGCAAAGGGAGGCTCTAGACACATGCGGATCAACCTAAGCTGGAAGGTCAGCCTACTCGTCTCATTCGTCATTATCATAGCCATGGCGGTCGTAGGCTGGTTTGTGTACCAATCCACGGGAGATATTGTCCAAGATCAAGTCAATGACCAGATTACGCTCATGAGCAACTATCAATGGGAGAGCATTGAGGAGATTTTCGGCGGTGTCCAGCGAGAGTTACAGCAAATTGCCCAGGATCAGAACATGCGCAGTCTGGCAGATCTAGCCAGTACTGCCACAGACATGAACGAATTTCTTCGCCGCAACGTTGTACAAGCCACGGGTAGTCGCCTCGATCGAGAAGTCACAGGTTGGGATCTGCTCCATTCCCTCTCCATTGTGACGGCAGACGGCACAGTTGTCAGTGATTCTCGTTACAAGGAGGCCAGCATCCTCGATATTATGGCCGGCAATGCCGAGGTGAGCGGTCTTGAGTACCTCGGTGTTAAGCTGAGTCAGGCGGAGTATGCAAACATTCCCCTCGGCAGTACCAAAGACTACGATGGGCAGAATTTTGTCCTCCACAGTGTGCCAATTCAGCGCCAGGGTAGCACCGATAGCATTGGCTACCTAGTTGGGGTTATGGATATTGGCCTCATGTTTGGTTCGCTTTCGACAGAGTTAGGCGAATATGGAAACACAGTACTCTTAAATAAGCAGGGAGTTCTCCTCAATCACCCAGATGACACACTGATTGGCACCGTTACCAGCGATCCCTGGTACTTGGCACGCATAGCCGAGGCAGAGGAAATGGCAGAGGAGACGAGAAACTCAGACTACCTGACCCTTATGTCTTTAGCCGATGGAGAACTCTTCCTAGGATCGAGCGTCGTAGTAGAGCGGATGACAGCGCCGGTTCGAGCTGTTGCCCAGTCCCTAGTCAACTTGTTTGTCATTGCACTGATGGCCATTTTCATAATTGTGGTAGTCTTTGTGAGCATGCAGCTCAAGCCCTTACGAGTCTTTGTCGATGCCTTTCAACACATGGAATCTGGCGATCTAAACAGCCGTAGGCTGTTTAGCAAGAGGATGGAAAAGCGTAGAGATGAAATTGGTAGCTTGGTCAAGGCCTTTATCTCCATGGAAGGTGACTTGAAGTCTCTCGTGGATACGCTCACCCGCTCTACCCATGAGACAGCTGCGTCCACCGAGCAGCTCTCCGCCTCCTCGCAAGAAACGTCTGCCTCCATTGAAGAAGTGGCGGCCAAGGCCAGTAATCTATCGCGTTCTGCAGCAATCATTGACTCCTCCATGAAGCAGTTCTCCAGTGCTCTCGACCAACTCGATCAGAACTCCCGGGCGATGAATGATGTTTCAACAAGAGTCAATACGCTAGCCCAGGAGGGCCTGAGGCTCATGGAAACGACAGAAAAAAGCATGGAGGTGCTCTTGGATCCTGCAATAGAAGCGAAGGGCAGTGTCATCAACCTAAACAAGGCAACCCAGGAAATCGAGAGTATTGTTGCTGTGATTAGTGATATTGCTGAACAAACCAACCTGTTGTCGCTGAACGCTGCCATCGAAGCTGCCAGAGCGGGCGAACATGGCCGAGGGTTTGCCGTTGTCGCCGATGAAGTCGGAAAGCTCGCTGATGACACCCGTGCTTCGACAGCAAACATCGTGCGCATTATTCAGGAACTTGCGGCCCAGACTAGGGAGACAACGTCTCAGGTGAACGTAGGAGCCACGAATGTGCGAGAAACAAAGCAAACCTTTGGCGAGATCGTAGAATTGATCGCAGGTTTAGCACATGGTGTGCAGGAGATAGCCGCACACATTGCCGATCTGTCGTCCTCCACAGATAGCATTGTGACAGAAGCCAGACAGCAGGCTGTTGACGGCGAAGAAATCTTGGCGGCGACGGAGGAACAGGCAGCCATGACGGCAGAAAACGCCAATATGATGGAGCGACTAGCCTCCATGGCCAATGATCTGCAGGAGCTCGTCGGCCGATTTACAACCGATTAGCACCAAAAGCATAGAGGAAAAGCGCAAGGCAAAAGGGCAGGGGATACCTGCCCTTTGTTGTTGTGTAGTTTGTTTTGGGAATAGCCTACCCAGGCAACGAATATGCTGTACCATCACAATGCTAGGAGGAATCGATGTGCCACACTTTGTTTGGTTAGGGATCCTAGGTCTTCTACTGCTTTATGCGGCTGCAGTTGTCATGTTCTTGGCAAAACAGAAAAACCAGGTCCATCTACGCCGTTACCATCCTTGGCTCGGTAGCGGTGCAGCACTTTCCCTGGCTGGCCATGCTATCTGGGTCAATCTTTCTCACCTTGGTCAAGCACTTCCCTTGATGGGGTGGATTGGCTTGCTCGCCATCGCGGGAGTCTATTTCGGCTACTATGCAATTTCACGGGCCAAAAAAGCAAAGGACAAGACGTGGCGCCAGATCCACTGGCGCGTTGAACTAGTTGCCCTTATTTTGGCCACCTTCCATGCTCTCTGGTTCATCACAAGAATCCTGGGGAGATAATGCCAGACGAGATTGGATCAAGCGCGGTTACATACATCCCC
>CAZAJB010000037.1:10108-11951 GCA_964485345.1 uncultured Clostridiaceae bacterium | reverse complement strand
GGCAGCGCAGCCAGTAACTATGCCCTGATTTTCAAGAAGAAATAGACAAAGTAGACCAATAGCAAGCCCAGAGAAGACAGTGTAAACTGCTCCCTCTGGGCTTTTTTGATCACCCGAGCCTAGCGCTTTGGGCTTCTTTTACATAAGCGGCTGCCAACGCAGTCAGGCCCGCCCAATCTCGTTCAGCCACCATGCGTTTGTTCACTAAGGCTGAACCTACCCCAACAAAGACCGCTCCTGCCTTGAGAAAGTCGCCGAGGTTCTCTAGATCCACTCCTCCTGTAGGAGTCATTTTCACTTGGGGCAATGGGCCCCTAACATCCTTGAGGAATGATGGCCCTAGTTTGGTAGCGGGAAATACTTTTACAACATCAGCGCCCGCCTCCCAGGCAGCCAAAATTTCTGTGGGCGTAAAGGCACCTGGAATGACAATTTTTCCGTAGCGTTTACACATGGAGATAATCTTTTTGTTCAAGACGGGCGAAACGATAAAGTCCGCACCGGCCAGCATGGCGATTCTGGCTGTCTCGGCATCCAGGACAGAACCGGCACCAATGATGGCCTTCCCTTGCAGGACCCTGGCCGCCTTGGATATTGCTTCGATGGCTCCCGGCGAGGTCATGGTAATCTCGACCCCGATGACGCCTCCCCCCACAAGAGCTTCGCAAATACCTACCAGCTCATCGCCACCCTCGGTCCGAACGACTGCGATGATGCCCGTATCAACAAGTTTCTTCAGTTGTTCCTCTTTTGTCATTTGGCCTACCCCGCGATCTATGCTTTGCCCAGTGGGAAAAGCCCAGTATATTTCATTTCTGCTGATCTTTGTATTCAAAGTGCAAGGGGAAATCCCTGCCAAAGACCAAAGGCGATCTTCCCCTTGACAATTTTAGGTATGGGTTATATTATATATAATAGATATACATTTTAGATATAGTATTCCCCATAAATATTTAAGGAGGACGTTATGGACATCATCGAGTTTAATCATCGTATTTGGGACTTGCTACGCTCTGTCTCCCAAGGAATCGACAGCACGTTACGGATTGTTGTGGACGGCTTTGGAATCACCATGGT
The DNA here is from genome assembly GCA_964485345.1 of uncultured Clostridiaceae bacterium. Classification (GTDB taxonomy): domain Bacteria; phylum Bacillota; class Limnochordia; order Darwinibacteriales; family Darwinibacteriaceae; genus UBA5420. The sequence goes on along the minus strand of CAZAJB010000037.1, from coordinate 10,874 downwards.
ACAAATGCGTGTCTTAGTTGAACTCAGGCACTGCCAGAAGTGCACCATCGGTGAACTGGCCGTCTCCACCGGATCAGCACCGGCCAATGCGTCGGCCATGTGCAAGACACTAGAGAAAAGAGGCCTGGTAAACCGTGCCCGTAATGCCGACGATGAGCGGATTGTCTTGGTGTCCCTTACAGACGAAGGAAAGAGCTTACTACAAGACATCGAAGAGGAACTGAGCTTGAGGTGTAATCCCCTACTCGCAGAGTTCTCTGATGCAGACTTCCAGCGGATTCTTGAGGGGATGCGTACATTGGAAGACATCGTTAATCGCATGCAACATACGTTTGAGACTAGTCACCTGAGGAGGTAACATGATGACAGCACCAAAAAAGCCCACGAGAAAACCCTTGATATTCTATTACCTGATTACTTTGGCCATTCTCTTTGTGATTAACGCCGTGATCCTACCGATGTTCATCAGTGATGGAATCACAGAGGTAGATTACAGCGTTTTTCTCGAGGCCGTAGAAGAAAACCGAGTAACCCAGGTAGAGTTAAGTGGTGACCAGCAAGAGATCGCATTTGTGGCCGAAGATAGACATGGGCAACTTCAGACGTATGTAACTGTGGCCATGCCCGATCCAACCCTTTTGGATAGGTTACATGCTAGTGAGTCCACAATCCAGTTTTCTCGGATCAGACCGCGCCAAACCTCACCCCTCTTGACTTACCTGTTTAGCCTGTTTGTACCCATATTGCTTATCTTTGGTCTAGGCCG
>CAZAJB010000037.1:0-10008 GCA_964485345.1 uncultured Clostridiaceae bacterium | reverse complement strand
TGACTTACCTGTTTAGCCTGTTTGTACCCATATTGCTTATCTTTGGTCTAGGCCGGCTGTTCTCCAAACAATTGCAACAGCGCATGGGCAACACCATGTCGTTTGGCAAGAGCGATGCCAAAGTCTATGTAGAAGCTCTAACTGGCAAAACCTTCGCTGATGTAGCAGGGCAGGAAGAAGCCAAAGAAGCCCTAACGGAGATTGTGGACTTTCTTCACAATCCAGACAAGTACGCAAGCATTGGTGCCATTCTCCCGAAGGGAGCATTACTCGTGGGTCCTCCCGGAACGGGAAAAACCCTTTTAGCACAAGCGGTGGCCGGCGAAGCGGATGTGCCCTTCTTCTCCATTTCGGGCTCTGAGTTTGTGGAAATGTTTGTGGGTATGGGCGCGGCCAAGGTGCGGGACCTCTTTAAGCAAGCGGACGCCAAGGCCCCCTGTATTGTCTTCATCGACGAAATCGATACCATCGGAAAGAAACGTGGAAATGGCGGTTTCTCTGGAAACGACGAACGAGAGCAAACGCTCAACCAACTACTCACAGAGATGGATGGCTTCGACAGCCGGAAAGGTGTAGTTATTCTGGCAGCGACCAATCGACCCGAATCCCTTGACCCTGCCCTGCTCCGACCGGGCCGCTTCGACCGGCGAATCCCGGTAGAACTACCTGACCTGAATGGACGGACAGCCGTTTTAGAAGTCCATGCCACCAAGATTGCCATGGAAGACAACGTAGACTTTGAGGCTATTGCCCGCTCTACAGCTGGAACCTCTGGGGCTGATCTAGCCAATATCATCAACGAAGCCGCTCTGCGTGCTGTGCGCCTGGGTAGAAACCGTGTTCAGCAGTCTGATCTAGAAGAGAGCGTAGAAGTTGTCATCGCAGGCTATGAGCGTAAGAACGCCACCATTTCACCCAAGGAAAAGGAAGTCATCGCCTACCACGAGATCGGACATGCCTTAGTCGCTGCAAAACAAAGTAATTCAGCACCGGTAACGAAGATCACCATTGTCCCCCGCACCTCGGGAGCCCTGGGCTACACCATGCAAGTGGAAGAAGACGAGCGCCACCTGATGAGTAAAGAGGACGCCATGAACCGCATCGCCACCTTGACAGGCGGACGCGCTGCAGAAGAGTTAATCTTCAATACTGCTACCACAGGTGCGGCTAACGATATCGAGCAAGCCACCAAGCTGGCCCGCGCCATGGTAACTCGCTACGGCATGAGTGAACGGTTTGGCATGGTTGCCTTCGAAACACTTTCCAACCCTTATCTTGGTGGAGACAGCTCAATGAACTGTTCGAGCGAAACTTCGGCTGAAATTGATAAAGAAGTGATCAGAATCGTGAAACAGGGTCACGAAACAGCCATCAGTATCCTCAAGGACAACATGGATAAATTGCACGAACTATCCCGAAAGCTGCTGCAGAACGAAACCCTCACGGGCCAGGAGTTTATGCAAGTTCTTAAGGCGTAACCTCAAAAAAACGTCCCTGTTGACCGCGATCTAACACCCAGAATACGAGATGAACCCCTTTAGTTCCATGAGAAAGGAACCCAAAGGGGTTTATTCGTAGTCCGACTAGGCAAAGCTACTGGAGAAGGAGGGAGAACTGATGAGTCAATCCCCAGACAAACTCCAGAAGTGGCTGCAAGATAACAAGGATCGAGTTCTTACAATCCAGAAGGAAGAAGACGGACATCTCGATAGGATCACGATCCGATTACGGGATGTAGATATGGTTCGCCACCAGGATACAGACGATTACCTCTCGGATCAAGCACTGCTCTTAATCGGCGAGGGAACCGTGCGCACGAGCGGCGGTAGGGCTCCCCTACCCTCTGGTACCTTCGAGATTTCTCTTACCGACCACTGGTCTGTTTCCTCAAATCACCGTAGCCTTCAGCTCCAAACAGAACGCGGTAACTACTCAATTGAGCTCAACAAACTGGATCCTTAGCCCATTTGGATCTACGACAAAAAAGAACGTAGTTTGTGGGTTAGGTTGAAACGGTCCGCTCTGGACTGCAAGACCTTTCTCCACAACATAGTTCATCATGCCTTCAACCGAGTCTACCTGAAACCCAAGGGAAATACTTGATCCAAACTCCCCAGGTGTAGCCTGGGGATCATAAAGCAACTCTACCTCTGTGCCATCATCCCCCAAGAAAGCAATCTCCATGCCATTATTCCCAGGAAAGCGGCGGTTTAGGTTAAGTCCCACAATATCCCTATAGAACTTGATGGACTCCTCCAAATCTTTCACGGTAATCGTCACCCAACGAAACTTCATGCCCATTCCTCCCCGCGCATATTTCCTACCCCTTCGGTACCCTTGACCATTATCCTGTTCAAAATGCTGTCTCTACACTCCACAAGAATTGAAGGGAGATCTGTCAGTATCTTGAATACATTCCCAACATGAAAAAGGAGGCTTCCCATGGAATACCACAGCAAGCCTGCAACTTATGTTGGAAGCGTTGCGCTCAGGGTAGAGAATCTCGAGCGCTCTCTGCGCTTTTACCATGACGTTCTGGGTTTTCAGATTCTTGAGCAAGATAAGGCAAATGCTAAACTCAGCGCAGACGGAAAAAAGGACACCGTATCCCTAGTTCAGCCTGCCGGTATCACTCCAAAGGAAAAAGGACGAGCTGGGCTCTACCACTTCGCCCTTCTCTTGCCCGGACGTTCTGACCTCGCCAGCCTCGTCCATCACCTGGCGCGAAAGCGTGTACGCTTCGGATCCGCTGACCATCTTGTCAGCGAAGCAATCTACTTTGAAGACCCCGATGGCAATGGTATTGAGGTCTACTCCGACACCGATTCATCCACCTGGGTTTGGCACGAACAGGGAGTAGACATGGCTTCGAAGCCCTTGGACTTTGAAGATCTTCTCAAAGAAGATGCCGCACTACAGGCAACGTTTACACTGCCTAAAGACTCCATCCTCGGTCATATTCACTTGCATGTTTCGAACTTGCCCGGCGCTGAAAAATTCTATACGCAGGGGCTCGGATTTGAAATCGTAACTCGCTATCGGGATAGCGCACTCTTTCTTTCCACCAACAAGTATCATCATCACGTCGCCCTGAATACCTGGAACGGCGTTGGTGCCCCACGCACTCCTGAGCACAGTGTTGGTTTAGATTTTTTCACTCTGGTTTTCCCCGATCACAGGGCGCGGGAGAAGGCTATGGCCAGTCTTGAGGGACTCGGTACTACGCTTCATAGGGAGAACGGAAGAATCGTTGTGGCAGATCCATCTGGCAATCAGATTGAACTAGCTTTTCAGGAGGAGTCGAAGTGAAACCAAGTAGAGAACAAGCATGGCAGATACTGACAGAGTACACCAAGTCTGAGGCCTTACTGGCACATGGATTAGCCGTGGAGGGTGTCATGCGGCATTTTGCCGAACTTGCAGGCCAAGACCCTGACGAGTGGGGAACCATTGGACTTCTGCACGATCTAGACTATGAGCAATTTCCCGACCAACACTGCCATAAGACGGCAGAAATCCTGGAAGAAAAGGGAGTAGATGCTGCGTACATTCGGGCAGTGTGTAGCCACGGCTACGGCATTTGCACAGACATCGAGCCCCAAAGCACACTAGAGAAGACGCTCTATACCATTGACGAATTGACTGGCTTGATTCATGCCGTCTGCCTAATGCGACCCTCAAGAAGCGTGTTGGATCTGGGAGTCAAGTCAGTCAAGAAGAAGTTTAAGCAAGCTAGTTTTGCCGCTGGCGTGAACAGAGAGATCATCCAAAAAGGCTGTGATATGCTGGAAATGGACCTCGGTACTGTCGTGTCCGAAACCATAGCCGGCATGCGCAAAGTAGCCCCTGAAATTGGTCTGCAAGGGAGTCTCTAATTCTCGAAAAAAAGCAGCCTGTGATTGCGATCATAGGCTGCTTCTTCCTCTCTAGGGGATAATCTGAACCTCTGTGTAATTTTGGAAATACTTCTGGGCTGTGGCCTTAATGTCTTCTGATCCGACATCATCAAAGAAACTCATATAGTCATCGACCCACGCATAACCCCACCCAGTCAACTCCGTCATAGCCAGCATGAGGGCCTGATTGAGGTTTGTTTCATTCTGGATCAGGTACATTCCTTGCTTCCGCCTGGTAATGTGCTGAATTTCCTCTTCAGTCAGGCCTTCAACAGCAAGCCGCTGCAATTCCGTTATTACTTGGGCCTTAGCCTCCTCGACATTCTGCGGATGGGTAGCGAGGAAAATCAGGAGATTTGATGGTCCTAGACGTTCGTCATACTGGGACATGGCGGTGTAGGCCAACCCCCGTTTGTCTCGAATCTCCGTAAAAAGCCGCGAAGCCATTCCTTCGCCAAGAATACTGTTGATTACTGCCATAACCGCGCTGTCCGCATCAAAGGAGGCCGGTGCAGGATAACCCATAATCAGGAAGGCTGCTTCCGTCGGCATGTTGATCACCATCTGGCGGTTTTCTGTGGGATGGGCGAAATCCATCTGTGCTCGTGGACTCGGGTTTCCAGCATACCCGTTTTTCCAGCTCCCAAAGCGTTCCTGCAAGAGGGGTAGCAGATCCTCGGTCTCGAAGTTGCCCACAACGGACAGCACAAGATGTTCGGGCTGGTACAAATAAGCATGCCAGTTTATTGTATCTTGCCGGGTAATCGTGGTGAGACCAGCCGGCGATCCATAGGGCGAAAGTTTGTAAGGATGTTCCCCATAAAAGAGGTCCAGGTATCCTAGGACAATGGCATTCATGGGGTCATCTGTGAGACTGGCGAGAATGGCCTGACTCAAGTAGCGCTCGCGCTCAAATTCTGTCTCAGGAAAGATCGAGTTCTTGAGTAAATCCATAAAGACAGCAAAGCTCGCCTCAAATGAACCAGGCGTAGACTGCAGCATAATGGCGGAATAGTCATAGGATGCCGCTGTCTGGAGCTGTGCTCCCAAGGATTCAAGTTCAATCACAATGTCTTGCGCGGTGCGATCCGCTGTACCGGAAATTAGGTTTCGCTGGGTCAAGTAGGTGATTCCCTCCAGCCCTTCAGGATCGTGAACAGTACCAACTCCCGACAAAAGGCTCAGGGCAATAATGTCAAAGGCAGGGTTTTCCTTCAGCAGTATTGTCAATCCATTATCCAAGACAACCTTCTGAACATCGGCAGTATAACTGAAGCTACTAGATGCTAGGACCGATCCACAAGGCAGAAGTACGACAAGCAACGTGACGACAAGCAAACGAAGCGTCATTTTCATTTTGACTACCTCCCCACCGGTGCAATTTCACTATGGATATAAGCATTTGGATGTAAGAAGCGCTGAGCGACTCGCTGAATGTCTTCTGCCGTTATTTGCTCTAGGAGCACACCATGATTCACCGCGCCCATAACACCACCATAGATCTCCATCTGTCCAAGATACATGGCCACATTCGTGCTTGATTCTGTGGAAAAAGCTAGACTACTGCGTGCCATAGCACGAGCCCGCTCTAGTTCGGCATCGGTGACAGGTTCGTCTTGTAGCCTAACCAGTTCCTCTTGGAAGACTTCGGTTAGCCGATCTCGCTGGCTCGGATCGAGTTCCACGAAAACGCCAAAGAGGCCAATCGCCGAAAACCCACTATAGCTTGCAGAAACACTCGTGGCGATTTGCTCGTCTTCGATGAGCCTCTTATACAGACGAGAGGAGCGTCCGCCACCAAGGATGACGCCAGCCATGGTCAGAGCTGCCGCCTCATGGCTGTTCGAACCAGGTGCAGGATGCCCCAAGAAGACGTAGCTCTGCTGCAGGGGGCGTTCCTCTGTCAGAGAGACCACTCGGTCTAGCTGTGGAATTGTGATATGTTCTGTATGTGGCAACGTTCTGGCCACCATGCTTCCATAAAGCTCCTCTGCTTGGCTGAAAATAGCCTCGGCATCTACATTTCCTGCCACAACAAGCACCATGTTATTAGGTACATAATACTGGGCATAAAAATCCAGGACTTCTGCCCGATTGACATCGGCTAATTCCTCCACTAAACCGATCACGCGTTTCGCATAGACAGTTCCTGCAAAGAGACGCTCGAGTGCCATGTCCACCAGATGGGTCTGGGGAGAATCAATCCGCAAGCGAATCTCCTCATGGATCACGGTTCTCTCCATGTCGATCTCCTGCTGTTCGTAGAGTGAATGAAGGAGCGCATCGGCCTGAATCTCCATGGCCTCGCTCACATGGTCTGAGGGAACAACAATATAATAGGACGTATAGTCAAGACTCGTCATGGCGTTCAGGTAACCGCCTAGAGACTCAACCTCATAGGCAATCTGGCCCCTCGGACGAGTCGTTGTGCCTTTGAAGGTGAGATGTTCAAAAAAGTGAGCCAAACCCGAAAGACCAGCAGGATCATCCACCGCTCCCGTATCGACCCAGACATTAACAGTTGCTATGGGATAGGAAGGGATTTCCTTGACTATGACACGCATCCCGTTTTCGAGAATTCGCATCTGCAAAGGAATCAAAGGCGACTCCGGATCAACTGGAGCAGCAAGGGTAAGTGAGCTTGCCATGAGTAACGTGAACACAAGAAAGAAACCTACGACTCTGACTTGACGCATACTATACCTCCTCATCTGTGCGGCAATTCACAATTGCCTGAAACGATCATACGCCATGAAAACCCAATTGTCAACGCAGGCACATCCGTGATAGAATGGGGGGAAGATCGTCGCAGGAGGCTAGCAATGAAAGTACTCGACTTTTCCGATCAACGATACTGGCGGCTCATTTTGGCTACCGGAATACCCATCATGGTCCAAAACCTGATTTTCAACAGTTTCACCCTAGTAGACAACATCCTCGTTGGCGGCCTAGGCGAAGTAAACATTGCTGCCGTCGGTGTCGCCAACAAGTTCACCTTCATCTTTATGCTCTTTCTCTTTGGGATCAATAGCGGTACAAACATCTTCAGTGCCCAGTATTGGGGAAAGCGCGATCTGGAAGGCGTCCGCCGAGTCCTTGGTTTGAGCCTCGGCCTAGGTCTCATGGTTTCCATACCCTTTACTTTAACGGCCCTGCTTGCACCCCACATCATCATCGATATATTTTCCAATGATCCCGAAGTGATCCGCCTTGGAGCACAATATCTGACCATCGTTGGCCTCACCTTTCCGATTAACGCCATTGCCTCTTCCTTCAGCATGCAATCAAGGGGAGTCGGAAGGGCGAAAGTTCCCTTGGTCGCGAGCAGCGTGGGCTTTCTGCTCAATGCTTTCTTGGATTACGCGCTCATTTATGGGAAATTTGGTTTCCCCCAAATGGGTATCCAAGGTGCTGCCCTAGCCACATTGGTCTCTAAAGTCCTAGAGTGTTTGGTCCTTCTAGGCATTATCTATTACAACAAATACGAACTGGCCGCCAGATTTAGCGAGTTCAACGGTTACAGCCGCGAGTTTTTGCTACGCTTCTTTCGCCCCGTACTCCCTGTGATTCTTAACGAAATGTTCTGGGCGGTAGGAGTCTCTTTTTACACCTACTTTTATGGAATCCTAGGCACGGACGCTGTGGCAACTGTGCAGATCCTAGACGTTGTAAACAGCATCTTTGTTTCAGCATTTATGGGCCTAGGCCATGCGGTGGGAGCAGTTATAGGCAATTTGATCGGAGCGGGCGAGGAAGATCTAGCACGGATCTATGCCAAACGCTCTGCCCTTGTTAGCGTTGGGTTTGGCCTGGTCATGAGTTTCTTGCTTTTGCTGATTGCACCGTCGTTCTTGAACCTCTTCAACATTACGGAAAGTACAAGAAGGCTCTGTGAGTTAACGATCGTTGTTTACGCCATCTACATGATTCCTAAGATCATTAACCATTTGATGATTGTAGGTGTGCTACGCGGAGGCGGAGACACAGTCTTTGCCGGCCTATTGGATGTGGCAGCGCCTTGGCTCATTGGTATTCCCATGGCCTACCTGGGGGTGCGTGTTTTGGGTTGGCCAATCTACCTGTCTATGGCTTTGATTAACCTGGAAGAATTGGTGAAAGCGATGGTGGGAATCGGCCGGCTCTTGTCTGGCAAGTGGCTGCACAATCTAGTCAATGAGAGCGATCCTCCAGATCCAGTAGAACAGGTACCAACAATGGCCTGAAAGGCGGGTAGTGAGATTGAAGCTGATCCAGCAAGTTAGAGATTATTGTCCATGTAATGAGCAAGAGAGTATGGATCGAATCATGATCTTGGAGTGTTTGGAACAGGAAAAGAACATTTTTCAGCGGGAACACAAAGGTGCTCATATGACTGCCTCGGCCTGGGTTGTCAATCCAGACCGGACAAAGGTACTCTTGGTCTATCACAACATCTACAACTCTTGGTCGTGGATGGGAGGGCACGCCGATGGGGAACAGGATTTGCAGAGTGTTGCCCTGCGGGAGGTACAAGAAGAAAGTGGGCTCCATAACATCCGCTTGATACTTGATGGCATCTTCTCTCTAGAGTCGCTCACGGTGGATGGGCACTGGAAACATGGTGCGTACGTTTCTTCCCACCTGCACCTCAATCTCACCTATCTCTTGGAAGCAAGCGAGCATGAGCCATTGTCGATCAACCCGGACGAAAACAGCGGAGTTGCCTGGTTTAGCCTCGATGATGCTGTACAAGCATCCTCGGAACCGTGGTTTCGAGACCACATTTATACGAAGTTGAATGCCAAACTGAAAAACATAAGCCCCAGCTGAGCTGGGGCTTTCTCTTAGGCGTTGGAACGGACATGTACATCCAACTGTTGGTAGGGAATCTCAATCCCAGACTCGTCAAAGGCTTGCACAACATCCTCAAGATATTTAAAGCGCATCGTCCAGTAATCGCTGCTCTTGGCCCAGATACGTACAAAGACATCGTATCCATGATCGCCATGGCCGCCAACGACCACAACGGGTTCTGGGTCTTGGAGAACATAGGGATTGTCGTCGGCCACTTTGCGGAGAACTTCTTTGGCTCGCTTAATATCCGAGTTAAAGGATACGCCAATCTGTAGATTCGCACGACGAGTGTCGTAGGCCGAATAGTTAATCCCACTTGAATTGGACAGATCAGCGTTAGGAATAATCACCTTCTGGTTATCAGGAGTCCGCAAGATCGTGTGGAACACTTGAATCTCCTGCACTGTACCTGAGAAGCCCACCGCTTCGATAAAGTCCCCCACCTTAAAGGGTTTCATGATCAGTATGAGGACCCCACCGGCAAAATTTGCTAGACTACCTTGGAAAGCAAGGCCGATAGCTAAACTCGCTGCACCGAGGATAGCCGCGAAGGTCGTGATCTCGATTCCAACAGTAGCTGCTACGGTCAAAATAAGCAAGACCTTAAGGGTCATCCTCACAAAGGGCGATAAAAAGGAATGGAGCGTGGCTTCAACATGAACCTTATCCATCCTGCGCTCAAGTAAGTCTAGAGTTAGTGTAACCAGTTTATTGCCGACAAACCAGATGACAATGGCGAGGGCCACCCGACCAACATAGGTCGTCAGTAGAGCCGTGATCGTGTCCATTAGATATCCTCTCCTTCTTTGACCCAGTATCTGGGCCACATATTCTTCTCCAAACCTGCGGTCAATCCCTTCTTATTATCCTTCTTCCCTGCCAATCTGGCTCGGATGCTTTTTGAAGAAGTCGACTCTGGGTTCTAGGAACTCCAAGTTATGCTCCTCGGGGCGATCCATGAAAGCATAGATTGGTTCAAAGATCCGATCCCAGCTCCAGAGTTCTTCTCCAAGCCTTAAATAACACCGAATCATCTCGGTACCCTCAGGAGCTATTGGACACGATCAGTTCTGAACTGCCCTGGCGAAAAAAGCCCTCACCCCCAGGAAAGAATCCTGGGGACGAGAGCATGGACTTCGTGGTGCCACCCCGGTTTGTTGATCCCCTACAGAATCAACCTCAGCAAGAACGGATGCAAGTCGTTAATCTTACACACCATTCCCCGACACGATAACGGGTGAAACCGTTGCAGCCTACTACTATCAGTTCGGTGCAAAGC
>CAZAJB010000036.1:0-22606 GCA_964485345.1 uncultured Clostridiaceae bacterium | reverse complement strand
CTGCATGGGAATTGGCCGCCCAAGTGGATGTAATGGTTGTGATTGGAGGCCGAAACAGTGCCAACACAAAAAGGTTGGCAGATTTATGCAAGGAGCAGGGCACGGCAACATATCATATTGAAACACCAGAGGAGCTACAAAGCCAGTGGTTTGCTGGCGTTAAGCGCACTGGGGTTACGGCCGGGGCCTCTACTCCAGATTGGTTAATTGAGGGGGTACTTACAAGAATGAGCGAAATTACTGAAGGAAAGGTAGCCGAAACCATGGAAGAAAAAATCCAAGCTACCGAAGAACAAGAAACAGCAGTTGAAGAAGTTGAAGAGGTTGAAGAGGTTGAAGAGGTAGTCGAAGCCGTCGAGGAGGCTGTTGAGGAAGCCGAGGAGGCCGTTGAGGAAGCCGGCGAGGTTACCGAAGAAGCACTCGAAGAAGCACCCGAAGAAGGTATCAGTGAAGACCACATGAGCGAGTATGATGTCAAACTGCCAACAGCCGGGGCCGTAATCAAGGGCAAGGTTGTCCAAATCTCCAATGACGAGGTTTTGGTCGACATCGATTATAAGTCGGAAGGGCGCATTCCCTTAAACGAGCTCAGCTTCATCTCTAACGCTAACCCTGAAGATATTGTCAGTGTAGGCGACGAGATCGTGGTTAAGGTGCTTAAGGTTGAGGATTCCGAAGGCAACGTTCTCCTATCGAAAAAACGGGCTGATGCTGATCAGTCTTGGGAAAAGCTAGAAAACCTGTTTGAAACAGGTGGAACGCTCACTGCAAAGGTTATGCAGGTTGTAAAGGGTGGACTTCTAGTGAATGTTGGCGTCCGTGGTTTCATCCCGGCGAGCCATGTTTCCCGCGGCTTTGAGGACAACTTGCAGAAATATATTGGTCAAGAACTAGAACTGAAGATTATCGAACTCGATCGCACAAAGAACAATGTGGTGTTCTCCCATAAAGAGGTGTTGGAAGAGCAGTATGCAGCCGCAAAAGTAGAAGCTTTTGCCAACCTTGAGGAAGGCCAGAAGGTTACGGGTGTTGTTCGTCGCCTGACAGATTTTGGCGCTTTTGTAGATATTGGTGATGGCGTAGAAGGATTGCTGCATGTTTCTGAAATGGCCTACAGTCGCGTTAACCATCCCTCTGACGTAGTGGCAGAAGGTGACGAGATTACCGTGATGATCTTAGGCGTCAACCAGGAGAGGGAGAGAATCTCCCTCGGTCTGAAACAGACCATCGCTGATCCATGGTCCACTGTTACCGAACGTTATGAGGTTGGTCAAAAAGTAACCGGCGAGGTAACGCGCGTGGTAGACTTTGGTGCCTTTGTTAAACTCGAAGATGGCATTGAAGGTTTAGTGCATATTAGCGAGTTGTCCCATAAGCATGTGGCCAAGGCCGAAGAGGTTGTTCAGTCTGGTCAAGAAGTAGAAACCAAGATCATCAGTGTTGATGCCCAGGCACGCCGCATCGGGCTTAGCATCAAAGAACTAGAGCCAAAACCAGCAACACCGCCGGCTTCAGCACCATCTGCAAGAAATCGGCAGCCTCAGCCAAACCTCACGGAAGGCACCGATAACGCTGAACTGACAACAAACTTGGGTGCGATGTTTGGTGAACTTTTTAAGGATGCCAAAGACGAGTAATCCTAAGAAACAAGTAACATTTCCTGTAGACTTCGGTCTACAGGATTTTTTTTTGGACACACTAAGGCCAAATCTTACACATGGATTGGAGGTATTTCGATGCCAACTGGCACCGCTTTATTGCTGATTGTGGCGGCCCTAATCTACTTTGGTGTGGGGCAGCGACTTCTAGACCGCATGCGCCTCACCGATACGCAGGCCTTGATTGCCATCGCCCTGATGATCGGAGGAAGCTTTATCACAATTCCACTATACCAAGGGAGGACGAGTGTCAATCTCAATCTAGGAGGTGCACTAGTACCCCTAGCATTGGTAGTCTATCTTCTGGTGAAAGCAGATACAGCCAAAGAGAGAGTTCGATCCTTGGTGGCAGCCTTGATCACCGGAGGGATTGTCTATGGAATAAGCCAGCTCACGGACTTTGATCCATCGAGTCCAAGCTTATTCATTGACCCTTTATGGTTGTTTAGTATTGTGGCGGGAATCGTCGGATACTTGTCCGGACGGTCGAGGCGAGCTTCATTCATAGCGGGAGTTTTGGGCCTCCTTGCTGTGGACTTGGTTCACCTTGCCTTGGCCCTAGGGAGCAATATGGCTACTCGAGTGGTACTTGGCGGAGCAGGTGTATTTGATGCTACGATCGTCGCTGGACTGATTGCAACAGGCCTGGCCGAGTTCGTGGGTGAAACTAGGGAGCGGATCGAGGGAGGCGGTGAAGAAGCATGAATGAATGCCGATGGATGCAAGTGATCACTCTTGTGATAGTTCTCGTGACTTGTCTCACGATCTCTATCGTCGAGCGAAGCTGGGCAGAAGAACGGTCCGATCTAGGCTATTTCACCCTCATTGACGAAGAGGGTCAGATGATAACCATGACGGGTCGAGAACTTGATCCTGGGGATCAGTATATAGCCGGCGATAATAGGCTTTTTGAAGTTGTGGGAACAGAGGGCGATACCGTAAATGTACGCTTCCTTGAGACCGTGCAGCTCCCCGAAATCACAGGTGAGCTCCTCGGCGCGCAGGTGGGTGCGGCCAGTGAAAGTGAAGGGGTGGTTGCCATCTACCACACGCATAACGCTGAGTCTTATGTACCCTCAAGTGGCACCGAGTCTAAGGATGATGGACGTGGTGATATTCTGCAAGTGGGACGGAGGTTAGCTTCGGCCATGGAGGATCAGGGCCTGACAGTACATTGGTCCGATAACAGCCACATTCCCCATGATGGTCAGGCCTACATACGTTCGCGACGTACAGCTACGGAGCTATTACAGAAGAATCCCGATACACTCTTGGACTTGCACCGCGATGCCACACCGCCGGAGGTATACGAGACGGAAGTGGAGGGTGTAGCCATGAGCAAAGTCCGCTTGGTGGTTGGTAGGCAGAATCAGAATCGCGCCGCTAATCTGGAATACGCCAAACGGATCAAAGCAGTTGCTGATGATATGTACCCCGGGCTTGTTGAAGGGATTTTCGATGCAAGGGGCAACTACAATCAGGATTTGGGACCGAAGACCATCCTATTGGAATTTGGAGCCCATACGACAAGTTTGGATGAAGCGGAACAGGCTGCAGAATATTTCGCCAAAGTCATTCCGGCAGCAGCCGGTCTAACAGCTTCTACAAGAGACACAGCTGAACGGCAAATCGGAGGAGGAGCAACTCGTGCCATGCTTTGGCTGATTGTGGTTGCTGTAGTCTTGACTGCGGGCTTCGTCTTGATCAACCGGGGTAAAATCGGATCACTGGCAGGTTTCTTTCGCCGTGAAGCTGGACTTGGACGGGACAGAGACGATGAGGATGATGGAGTGTGAAATACATACTTACGCTCATCATAGCAAGCCTAGGCGGTGTCTTGGCACGCCTATACATGCTGCGACGAGACTACAGGCAGTACCCGAGCTATCCGCAAGGATGGGCTATCCATTTGTTCTTGGGCTTCATTGGAGGTTCTATCGGAGCGATCATTGTGCCTGCGCTCTTAGAAGGAGACTATTCTGCCGTATCATTTCTCCTTTTAGCCGCGAGCCAATTTCGGGAAGTACGGAATGTGGAACGCCAGACCCTGTCGGCCATGGAAAGCACCGAGATGGTCAAACGGGGAACAGCGTACATCGAAGGAATCGCTAGGGTATTTGAGGCCCGCAATTACTTGGCGATCTGGGTAGCTCTGTCTGTGGCTATTACCTCAGAACTCCTTGTTTCAATTGGCTGGTGGCGCGTGGGAGTCGGTCTTGTGGTCGGCGGAATCACAGCTCTGATTCTCATGAGACTGATGCAGGGTGATCAGATCTGTGACATCTCCACAGTAGAACTAGCCGACTTTAAGTTCGATGGCGCCTTAGTGCTTATCGGCGAAGTCGTCATGATGAATGTAGGTTTGCCTGAGTCACGCAAGGTTTATCAAGAAAGGGGACTGGCAGCAGTTATTCGACCGAAGGGGCCCGATGCCAAAGCTACGCTAGCTAATCTCGGGCAAATGCAGGCAATTGCCCATGATGTATCGTCCATGATAGGTGTTTATATGGATGTGGGCGAACAAGAATTCATCCCCATGGTTCGGCGCGACCCTTCCATCGGTAGTCTGCATGTGCTCATGGTCCCGTCCGAGAAAGACGAAGAGGCATTTTTGGCGGCCATCCGCAGGGTGCCTGTCTTGGAAGGAGCCGTTCGCAAGCCCTTAACCTCTGTTGCGGGTAAAATGGTGGACTAAGGAGGAGAGACATGGACAAGCAAGTTCTTGCCGTCTGTGCTGTGGATAAGGCCAAGGTGGGCGGTGGGGCGCCTATCTTCTATGCTTCTGATCAGGAAGAATTGTCCGAACTTGCCATGCTCATTAGTCGAGTATTTGGCGCAGCCGTACACGACCTACACAATGGTGTCATGATCATCGTAAAACATTGAGCCGTCTCTGGGGGAAGGAATACTATGGCAGATAGCGAAATGATCAACCTTAGGATTGAACGCAACTAGGGAGAGATTCTCATGAGTAAACCAATTGTAGCCATAGTGGGCAGGCCCAATGTGGGAAAAAGCACTCTTTTCAATCGAATTACCAGAGCTCGAACCGCCATTGTAGAAGGGCAACCGGGCGTTACTAGAGACCGCATTTATGGCGCGGGCGAGTGGTTGAACAAACATTTCACTCTTATTGATACTGGCGGCATTGACTCTGAAAACGACGTGATCACCAGACAGGTGCGCCTGCAGGCGATGGTTGCTCTTGAGCAAGCTGATGTGGTCATTTTTTTGGTAGACGGTCGTACTGGCCTGACGGGCATTGACGAAGAAATAGCCGATATCTTGCGCCGTAGCCAGAAACCAGTAATCTTGGTCGCAAACAAAGTTGAGTCATCTTTGAACGCTTGGGAAGCAGCCATTGATTTTTTCCGATTAGGGATAGGTGAGCCTATTTTGATCTCCGCCGAACACGGCCAAAATATTGGCGACCTTTTGGACGCCGTGGTGGAGAGTTTTCCAGAGGATGCCGATCTGACCGAGGATGACTCATTGAAAATTGCTATTGTGGGTCGTCCTAATGTGGGAAAATCATCTTTAGTGAACAAGCTCTTAGGCGAAGAACGGGTGATCGTCTCGGAGATTGCCGGTACGACCCGGGATGCCGTTGATACGAAGTTTACCTATCAAGACCAACAGCTAACCTTAATCGATACAGCCGGTTTACGTCGCAGAAGCAAGATTGAGGAAGACCTTGAATACTATAGTGTAGTGAGAACGCTAGCGGCTGTCGAACGCTCTGATATTACCGTGGTGATGATTGATGGCGTGGAAGGTCTCACCGAACAAGACAAGAAGATCGCAGGTTACGCCCACGAAAAGAGTCGAGGAATCATTATCGCCGTCAATAAATGGGATCTCGTTCCCAAAGAGACCAATACTATGCGAGACTTCGAACGGACGCTTAGAGAGGGACTTCAGTTTCTAAGCTACGCGCCCATCGTTTTTATTTCGGCTATGACGGGGCAGAGGCTCACGAATCTGTTGGATTTGAGCATGGACGTACATGAGGCACGCCATATGCGGATATCTACTGGGCGGTTTAACGAGATTCTGCAGGACGCCATGGCCATGAATCAGCCCCCCAGCGATAAGGGTGTACGCCTGAGGATTTTTTACGGCTCCCAGGTACAAGTGAATCCGCCGGTCTTTGTCCTACACGTGAACCGCAAGGATCTCATGCATTTTTCCTATCAGCGTTATTTGGAAAATCGCATTCGTCAAGAATATGGTTTTATGGGTACCCCTATTATGCTAATCACTAAGGAGAGGGATGGATGAAGTATATACTAATTTTGGCGGTAAGCTACTTGCTCGGAAGCATTCCCTTTGGTTTGCTTACGGCAAGATGGTGGGCTAAAGTTGATGTTCGAGAACACGGCAGTGGAAACATCGGGATGACGAATGTCCTTAGGACGGCCGGTTGGTTCTGTGCACTTATAACCTTATTAGGTGATATGGGCAAGGGTGTCGCAGCGATTCTTTTGACTAGGCACTTTATTGGCGATGAAACCTTGACCTTGATTTCGGGCATTTTTGCGGTAGTTGGCCATAATTGGCCCGTCTTTCTCCGTTTCAAAGGAGGGAAAGGTGTAGCTACTATTGCTGGGGTGCTGGTGGCTTATGAACCAAGGGCAGCCGCTATCTTGGTCGCAATCTGGCTTGTCGTGCTCCTTATCTGGCGCTATATTTCGCTAGCATCCATTGTGGTAGCGTTTTGTCTACCGATTGTTCTTGCTATCTTGCAGGCGAGATTTATCGAGGTTGTCCTGGCCATGGTGGTGGCGGCCTTTACGATTATCAGGCACCGTAGTAATATTGAACGCCTACGTCAGGGAACAGAGTTCCGTTTCGGGCAAAAAGTTAGTTAGTAGATCATCGCTCCTGTTATATTTCTTGGACACGGGTAATATAGTATAGTGTTAATGTCCAATAAGTTCAGGAGGGATGCCTAAGTGGATAAATTTAATGTTTTTTCCCACATTGCAGAACGTACCGCCGGGAGCATCTATGTCGGTGTAGTTGGTCCCGTGCGTACGGGCAAGTCAACCTTTATAAAGCGCTTTATGGATTTATTTGTGATGCCTGGCATTACCGATGTCTACTTGAAAGAGCGCACGAGGGATGAGTTGCCCCAAAGCGGTGCGGGTCGCACTATCACCACAACGGAACCCAAGTTTGTCCCGGATGAACCCGTTGAGATCCTCTTTGAAGAGACGATCAAGGCACGAATTCGTTTGGTGGACTGTGTAGGCTATACGGTACCGAGCGCCAAGGGCTACATGGATGAGGATGGGCCAAGATTGGTTCGTACACCCTGGTTTGAGCATCCTATACCTTTTCAGGAAGCAGCCGAATTAGGCACGCGCCGTGTGATCGCAGAACACTCCACCATTGGCTTGGTTGTTACCACCGATGGTTCTATTTCGGATCTGCCCCGGAGTGAGTATGTTGAGCCAGAAGCTAGGGTGATTGAAGAGCTAAAGGCTCTGGGAAAACCCTTCGTTGTTACCCTAAACTCGATTCACCCCAATAGTCCTGAGACGACCACTTTGGCCAAGAAAATGAGCAGCGACTATGGTGTGCAAGTGGTTGCCATGGATTGCTTGCGCATGACGAAAGACGATATCTTACGGCTCTTTGGAGAAGTACTAATGGAGTTCCCCTTACGGGAGTTTAACGTACGACTGCCCAAGTGGGTAGAGGAGCTCGCTTCGGATCATTGGTTGCGCCAGATGTACGAGGATGTAGCCTGGGAGTCAGTGGCGGAATTAAGAAAGGTCAAAGATGTGAAGGAGGTAGCTGTCAAACGCTTTGCAGAATCCGAGCATGTGCAGCTCGTCACCATTGATGACCTCGATCTAGGAACGGGGAAGGTGACTCTGAATGTCTCCGTCCTAAACGAGCTTTTCTATAGTGTCTTGGCTGAAATGACGGGTCTTGAAGTCCAGGGAGACCACCACCTCATGCGGCTGATGCAAGACTTGACAGTGGCTAAACGCGAATATGATAAGCTATCAGCAGCCCTCCAACATGTACGTCAGACAGGGTATGGAATTGTTATTCCTAGTCTAGAGGATATCACCTTCGATCAGCCAGAGCTGATCAAACAAGGGCGCAACTTTGGGATAAAACTCACTGCCAGTGCTCCATCGATCCACATGGTGCAAGCGAGCATTCAAACGGAAGTGACGCCACTGGTGGGAACCGAAAAACAAGGCGAAGAGCTCATGCGCTCCTTGACGGAAGAGTTTGAGCAGGATCCAAATGCCCTGTGGGAACGGGATTTTCTCGGTCGATCGCTGCAGGATATGGTGCGTGAAGGAATCAACAGCAAACTGTATCGGATGCCAGAAAATGCTCAAGAGAAACTGCAGGAAACATTGAGCAAGATTATCAACGAAGGAAGCGGCGGGTTGATCTGCATTATTCTCTAGCGGGTGTGAACCAACTTCCAAGGTGGGAACAATCTGTTCCCACCTTTTTTACTAGCTGTTAATTGCCTGCTAGTGCACAATATGCTATTGTAAAACTAGTTGCATTAGGGGGCAGAAATTATGGCGATTATTGTACAAAAATACGGTGGTTCCTCCGTTGCAGATACTGAGAAAATCATGGCGGTAGCTCGTCGCGTTATTCACACAGTGCAGGAAGCCTGCCAAGTGGTGGTTGTCGTCTCCGCTCAGGGGAAAACCACTGACGGCTTAATCAAACAAGCACGCTCTATTTCGAAGAATCCGCCTAAGCGGGAGATGGACATGCTCTTAGCCACTGGTGAACAGGTGTCCGTTGCCCTTTTGGCCATGGCCATTGATTCCCTTGGTCAAGCGGTGATTTCGTTAACCGGGGCTCAGGGAGGTATCATGACCGATACACAACACACCAAGGCCAGGATTCGGGAAGTTGATGGAGTTCGTATCAGCAAGGAATTAGCACAGGGTAAAGTGGTGATCGTAGCAGGTTTCCAGGGTATGACGAACGCAAATGATATCACAACCTTAGGACGGGGTGGATCCGATACCACGGCCGTAGCGGTGGCTGCAGCCCTAAAGGCCGAAATGTGCGAGATTTACACTGATGTAGACGGCGTATACAGTGCAGATCCTCGCCTGGTCACAGATGCTCGAAAACTCGACGAAGTGGACTATGGTGAAATGTTAGAATTCGCTTCTTTGGGTGCAATGATTCTGCAGCCTCGCGCGGTAGAAGTAGCTTCTGTTTATGGGGTTCCCATCCATGTCAGGTCGAGCTTCTCTAGGGAGCCTGGCACAATGATCAGAGAGGTGAATACAGTGGAACGGAAGATTTCGGTAACGGGTGTTGCGTCTGACGAAAACTGTGCAAAAATAACATTGGTGGGTATTCCCACGGACGTCAGTGTCCTCCATAACGTCTTTTCATCCCTTGCTAGCGAGGGTGTCAATGTGGACATGATTGTACAAGCTGGGACAGCGACGCCCAGGGCGGACCTAACCTTTACTGTTACTCGTGAAGAACTAAGCACTGCCCTGGCAGTTATAGTCCGAATTCAAGGCGATCAAGAGTGGGATGTGGTCTGCGACGAAAACGTTGCCAAGGTGTCCATTGTTGGTGCAGGCATGATGACTAACCCCGGTGTGGCTGCAAGAATGTTTGCAGCACTAAATGAGGAGAGCATTCCTGTGTTTGTGGTCTCAACTTCGGAAATCAAAGTATCTTGCTTGGTTCCGCGTCTCCGCTATCAAGATGCTGTTAGGGCCTGCCACAGAAAATTCGAGCTCGGGAGCGGAAATTAGCTTGCCTTTTGGGTCTGAACATGATATTCTTTTAGTGCGTCGGGGCGTGGCGCAGCTTGGCTAGCGCGCTACCTTGGGGTGGTAGAGGTCGCAAGTTCAAATCTTGTCGCCCCGACCATGTTTTTATTTTGGAACCTACAGCGGTATGTTGTAGGTTTTTTTAGCAAACGGGGGGGAGAAACGTGTCATGGCGTAAGAGTGTTGTGCTCGTAGCGTTTTCCGTACTACTTCTGCCCGCTGCATGCCTTTCAGCAACATATAGAGCTGTAGACGTGCCAGAGTTGAGAGAGTCGATTGCCATTGTGGCTGATTTAAGCGGTCAAGGAGAACAGGCACTGCTTGTGGGTCAAGATCATCGCGTTTTTCTGCTTGGGGATGACAACATTGTGCCACTGATTGAAGGCATTTCAGGTCAAATCTCGGCCCTTGCCGTGGGGGATGTAAATGGAGACCTTAAGAACGAGATCGTGGTAGGTACAGATGGTGGTGGTGCCGTTTACTCCTTTTCTGAGAAAAACGAGTCTTGGGAGCGCCAGGGACAGCCGCAATATCTCTGGGACACCATTCATCGCTTGGAGGTCTTTGACTTTAATCAGGATGGATGGGGAGACCTCCTCGTGATCACCGCTCGGGGTCAAGCCCAGATCCTGCTGTCCAGTGAAGGCGTGTTACATCCTTTCTGGAAGAGCAAGGCTGGTGAGGTTGTGGTAGGATCTAAGGTCATTGATGTGGATCACAATGGCTATCCCGAGCTTATCTATGCCTTTCAATCCGGTTACATTGGTGTCCTAGAGTGGGATGAGCAGCAATTTGCTACCCGATGGGAAAACTATCCCTGGGGTTCTGTAGAAAGCCTGGTGGTAATACCTCACCAAAGCTCCCCAGAGTGGCTCGTGGTAACCAGTCAGAAGATGCTATATGGGTGGCGTTATCGTAATGGCGAAGTGGTCTCAAGCAGAATTATCGAAGGAACAGAACTGGGAGAGCGGCTCTTCTACTTTCCCGGAGAGGGTTTGCTCAGCCTTTCGCAGAAGACTGGCATAGCTTTATTTGATCTGCAGGCGTCATCAGTATCCGAGAAGTGGCGTGTAGCAGGCCTTTTCGGAAATCATGCTTTTTATCACCAAGGAGTTGCCTATTTTAGAGATGTAAACAGTGTGTATTATCGCCTTGTGCAAGGAGATGCAAACTGGCGAGTTTTCTTACATAATCAGGAGATAACTGAGTCTGTCGCTGTCTTGCAAGAAGGCGGTGAGCTGTTCTATCGTTTACCAGATGTGGCCGAGCGACTCGGTCTTGGAAAAATTGCCGATAACTACTGGTATTATACTCTGGGCGA
This sequence comes from uncultured Clostridiaceae bacterium, assembly GCA_964485345.1. Classification (GTDB taxonomy): domain Bacteria; phylum Bacillota; class Limnochordia; order Darwinibacteriales; family Darwinibacteriaceae; genus UBA5420. The sequence goes on along the minus strand of CAZAJB010000036.1, from coordinate 11,834 downwards.
ACACGAACTTGTTCTAGATCCTGTGGCAATGAGTGTGCAATATGATAACCTAGTCATTCCCATGAAGAATCCCATTCTGCAGGTAGAAGGAGCGCCTTATGTGTCAGCCGAAGTGTTTCCATTGCTAGGGTGGAAGGTCGATCTTGACTTTTCCAGGCAACAAGTGCTGATTCGACGAAATTGGGGCTGGTGGTTGTAGCTTTTTTCCCAATAGGCAGGAAAATATGGCGATCTTGTGGAATGTAAGGCGTGGAATTAAAACGCAAAGGGTTTCTATACACAGTGGATGTTTGACTAAGAGGAGGAGAATTTGTGAAGGAATACGGAACAGAGTTCTTACGTAACGTGGCCCTAGTAGGTCATGGCGGTGCGGGAAAAACCTCTCTGGCTGAAGCCATGCTCTTTGTCGCCAAGGGGATTAATCGTTTGGGTAGAGTTGATGACGGGACGACAGTGATGGACTTCGAAGCCGAAGAGACTCGTCGCCAAATCTCGATTAATACAGCGCTAGCGCCAGCGGAATGGAAGAATCATAAGGTCAATATTTTGGATACACCAGGGTATTTTGATTTTGTTGGTGATGTTGTGGCAGCCTTGACAGTGGCAGACGCAGGTCTTTTGGTCGTTTGTGCTTCATCTGGTGTAGAGGTTGGCAGCGAAAAGGGTTGGGAGTATCTTGAGCAAGTGGGTCTGCCACGTGCTGTTTTTATGAACAAAATGGACCGCGAGAACGCCAGTTTCAGCAGGGTTGTAACCGAACTTCGAGACCATTTTGGTCCTAAGCTGGTTCCTGTTCAGTTGCCCATCGGGGAAGCGGAGACGTTTTCTGGTATCGTTGATTTGGTAAAAATGAAAGCATTCGCGCAGGATGGCGATTCTTTTAAGGAAATTCCGATCCCCGCTGAGATGGAAGGGGATGTGGAGATTGCCCGCGAAGAGATGATCGAAGCAGCTTCTGTCGCTGATGATGAGTTGATGATGAAGTATCTAGAAGGTGAATCATTAACCGATCAGGAGATTGAACAAGCAATAGGCCTCGGAACCCAAAAGGGTGAGATGGTGCCCATTCTCTGCGGCAGTGCCCAATCGACCCTCGGCATCTCGGCCCTCTTGGACCATGTGTGCCAAGCCATGCCGTCTCCTGCTAACCGGACTATCGCCGGTATAGATGCAGACGGCAATGAAGTGACAATTACTGCAGAGGATAAAGAACTTTCCGCCCTTGTCTATAAGACGATGGCAGACCCCTATGTGGGTAAACTCACGCTCTTTAAGGTGTTTTCTGGAACGCTGCGTTCAGACAGTAGCGCTTATAATGTGCGCAGTGGACGTGACGAGCGCATTGGCCAACTCTTCTTGATTACCGGTAAGGATCAGGTGCCCGTGACTAAGATTGGCCCTGGTGACTTGGGTGCTGTCGCTAAGCTACAGGATACGACGACCAACGATACCCTCTCCGCGAAGGAGAGGAAAGTTAGCATCAAGCCAATCAATTTTCCTAAACCTACTATGACCATGGCGATTTCGCCCAAGGCCAAGGGTGATGAGGACAAGATCGGGTCTGGTTTGAGTCGTTTGTCTGAGGAAGATCCTACCTTTACGGTAGAAAAGAGCCCCCATACTGGTCAAAACTTAGTGAGTGGCATGGGCGATCTGCATCTTGAGGTTATGAGTAGTCGTCTGCATAAGAAATTCGGGGTTGAGGTAGAGCTAGAAACGCCTGTTGTGCCCTACAGAGAGACCATTCGGGGACATGCGGATGTAGAGGGCAAACACAAGAAACAATCAGGTGGTCGAGGCCAGTTCGGGCATGTATTCCTGAAACTATCACCTGGTGATCCAGAACATGAAGATCGCTTGGAGTTTGTAGACGATATCTTTGGTGGTTCTGTGCCTCGCAACTTCATACCCGCAGTAGAAAAAGGCCTGCGCGAGACTCTTAACGAAGGTCCCTTGGCCGGCTACCCAGTAGAAAACGTGCGAGTATCGCTCTATGATGGCTCTTACCATGCGGTAGACTCCTCGGAAATGGCCTTTAAAATCGCGGCCAGTATGGCATTTAAGAAGGGTTTTGCAGAGGCCAATCCCGTCTTGCTCGAACCGATTATGAGTGTGGAAGTTACTGTTCCCGAAGCGTTTATGGGTGATGTTATGGGCGATATGAACAAGAAACGCGGTAGGATCTTAGGGATGGAGCCGCAAGCAGGCCGCCAGGTGATTCGTACTCAAGTGCCCATGGCAGAGATGTTTAGGTACGCCATTGATTTACGCTCCATGACCCAAGGTCGCGGTTCCTTCACTTCTGAGTTTAGCCATTACGAAGAGGTGCCAATGAACATCGCTGAACAAATCATTGCGGAGAGCAAGAAGAAAGAAGACTAAATCTTGTGCCCAGATATGCAGTCCCCAGCGGGGCTGCATATTTTTCTTTGCCTAACATAGGTTGTAAGGGGTGATCGTTATGGCAAAGAAGAATGATACCGAAGGCAGCCGCTTGTACTTGGATCCAGTAGCTCTTCTGCAGGGGTTCATCCTGGCCCAGGTACTCTTGCTTTTGCTTACCATCGTCTTAGCAACCCTTGTTTATTTCTCCTCTTGGCAGGCAAGTCTGGGCTTGCTGGCTGCCCTCGCCCATCTGGGGGTGCTGGGAGGATCGGTTGTCGCGGGCTGGCGCTGTCATAAGAGGGCGTGGTTACATGGAGTTGTCGTGGGTGTGGCGGCCTTTTTGGTCCTGAGCTGGCTGGGTTATGGTGATTCTCCTTTTGTGACATGGGCTTGGTGGAACGCATTGCTAAAGATGACAATGGTGGCCATGCTCGGAGGAATTTTCGGGGGATTGTTTAGCACATAGTCTAGAAAACAGCTGACAAAAGTTGACGAGCTGACAAGGACTATTTCTCTGCTTAGCGAAAGTAGCATTATGTCGAATCGGATGTTTAGGAGACTCCGTATGTTGATTTGCCAAGCAGATCAACAATACTTCGCTGATGGAGGAATGAATTTGCGCGTTATGAGCTCTGGAAAAGTCTATGCCCTAGTGGTCTTGGCAGTGTTTTCCGTGGTTATACTAGGAACCACCGCTCGTGGACATGCCAACCCAGGTACCACTCTAGACCTAGCTACGTTGATTCAGGACACGGTGATACTTGCCAATGTTATTCAAGATACCCCAGCCTACAATGATTACTCCAATGGACGCACCAGAATTGGTGAGTTTAGGGACGGCGACATTGTAGAAGTTGTCAGAGACCGAGCGTTCGAATGGTATCTTGTGAAGTCCGAGGACGGTAAGGAAGGATGGGTATCAGTTGATAGCCTTTGGATTCCTGCTGATCCAGAGACGAACCTAGAACAACTACCCCCAGAAATGCTAGAAGCGTATGTTAACGAACGCAGTCTAAGTTCTAAGACCGACCACTTGGTGTGGGTGGATATTGATCGCCAACTCACTCATGTCTTCACGGGCAGTGAGGGGAAATGGACTTTGAGGCACACAATGCCTTGTTCCACCGGGAAGAATGCCTCTCCCACTTTGCGAGGCATGCATGAGATCGCGGAGCGCGGTGAGTGGTTTTTTACCGATCGTCTAGATCGAGGCGGCGAGAACTGGGTCCAGTTCGCTGGTCCCTATATGTTCCATTCTTTGCCCATGGATAGGAACCGGAACATTATGGATCACACTCTCCTAGAGAGACGCTCCTCTGGTTGTATCCGCTTGTCCATGGAGGATTCGGTCTGGTTCTACTCGTTTATTAAACGAAGAACAGCGGTTTTTGTTAACTAGTACAACCTGGCCCCATCCGTTGTAGATGGGGTCTTACACTACCTTTGAAAGGACAACCGATGCCCTCATGACCCTACAAAAGCGTTTTGGCTCGCTAAGTCTACCTCTTCTCACTTCGATGTTCAGATTTGCCTTACCCATTATGGCGATGAATATTCTCCAACTGGCGTTCAACGCAGCGGACATGATTGTCGTTGGCCGGGTCGAGGGTAGTCTAGCCTTGGGGGCAGTGGGTGCCACCGGTTCGCTGATCAACCTCATCGTAAACTTGTTCATGGGCTTATCGGTTGGTACAGCGGTCATTGTGGCTCAGGACTACGGAGCGCGGAAGGTTGAGGGGATCCGCCAATCGGTTCACACCTCCATTGCCATCAGCCTGATTGGGGGAGTCCTAGTTGCGATCCTGGGTTTTTTCCTCAGTACACCGTTTCTGCATATGATGGGTACACCCGAGGATATTATCCACCTTTCTAGCGTCTATATGAGGATCTATTTCTTGGGAATCCCGGCGAGTATGGTATACAACTTTGGAGCTGCTATTTTGCGTGCTGTCGGTGATAGCAAGCGTCCCATGTATTTTTTGACGGTATCGGGCGTTGTTAATGTTATCCTGAATATCATTTTTGTGGCCACCTTTCATCTGGGAGTGGCAGGTGTAGCTTGGTCGACGGTGATCTCCCAGTACTTGACTATGGCCCTAATTATGACCTCTCTATCCAAGAGTGAGGGGGCCCTTCGCTTTAGCTGGAGGCGCCTCCGTATACACCGGGAGAAACTCAAAGAGATCGTACGCATAGGGCTTCCTGCTGGTCTTCAAGGTTTGCTTTTCTCCATTTCTAACGTACTCATCCAATCTGCCGTGAATTCCTTCGGTTCGGTGATGGTAGCAGCGAGTGCTGCATCAGGTAATGTGGAAAATCTCGTGGGTACGACGATGAACGCCTACTATAATGCGGCCATTACCTACACTGGTCAGAGCATGGGGTCTGAGGAGTATGACAAAATTGACGAGATTGCCAAGATCTCTACGGTCTTCGTTTTCGTTACTTGGATTGTGCTGGCGGGAGGGATCGTGCTTCTCGGTAAATCGCTTCTAGGCCTATATACTTCCAACTCTGAGGTTATCGAGCTTGGCATGATGCGCCTCAGGATTATGATGGCTTTTTACTTCTCAGGCGGAGTTATGAATGTATTCCCAGGTCTGACAAGGGCCATGGGGTACTCGATTCTACCCATGCTATCTACGCTGGTGGGGGCCTGTTTGTTCCGTATTCTCTGGCTTGCGACTGTTTTCAAGTGGTATCCCACGATGATGGTGCTTTTCTCGGCCTATCCAGTTACTTGGACTCTTGCCGGTTTAGGACAAGTGGCAAGCTTCTTTTATGCCCGTCGCCAAGTTCGTAAGCGACAGACAGGCAAAGCTGCAAAGTCGGAAATTTTGCAAGTGTAGATCTGGTTTTCCTATCTTATGTGTGATCTGCAGAGTCTGAAGTATCCCATCGAACAGGGATATTTCAGACTTTTTTTGGATAGTCCTGCAAGCGCCACCATAACATTATTAACAAATTTACAACGAAACGAGGCCGTGTGATCCATGAAACAGAAGAAAAATCGGTTTTTATGTTATTTATTAGAGGAAGTAGTATATTTTCGTAGAAAGAAATACATAGCTGTTGCAAGCGCTTCCAGAAAATTGTCTGAGAATGATCGGGGCTGGTGATTGAATGACGACTCTTCGCGATGTAGCTACCCATGCAGGTGTATCGATTTCCACAGTGTCCCGTGTTGTCAATGGAAAAGAATACGTGTCGGAGACAGCTAGGCAAAAGGTCATGGAAGCAATTGATGTGCTCAAGTACCAGCCCAATCTGTTGGCCCAAAGTCTGGCCACGGGCAAGGAGACGAAGCAACTAGGTATCTTGGTCTATGACATATCCAACAGTTACTTTGCCGAAATAACGATGGCCTTTGAGGCCATAGCCTACCAGCATGGTTATACCGTAATCCTCTGTAATACGGCAGAAGATACTAAGACTCTAAAGTACCTGGACATGTTCATCCAAAGGAAGACTGATGGTGTGGCTATCGTTGGATCTGAAATGGGAAAGGAGGAGGTTGGCCGGCTAGAGGTGCTCCTCAATCGAGGCGTACCCATCGTCGTTGCCCGCGAAAAGGGATGGATCGTGAATCCTTTGACAGATGCTTTGGGCGACCGAACTGGAGTGGTAGAGTTTGACACTCTAGCAGGAGCTCGCATGGCAGTTGATTTTCTGATCCAGCAAGGGCATACCCGTATCGGAGGGCTTTTCACGGTACCGAAAAAGAATCTTTGGGATAATCGTCGAGCGCTAGGATATCGTCGCGCTCTGGAAGACCGGGGTATAACTCTCGATGAGAGTTTACTAGTCACTGACCTAGTCACCAGCAAAGCTGCGGGTATGATGGGGATGGGCGAACTATTGCGGTGGAATAAGGATTGCAGCGCAGTCTTTGTCTATAACGATTTGATGGCTATGGGGGCTCTGTCGTATTGCCAGAGGGAGGGGATAAGAGTGCCGCAGGACATCTCTATCGTTAGTATGGACGATACCGAAGATAGCCTCTATACAAGCCCCCCTCTGACAACGGTTCGAATTCCCCGTAAGGAGCAGGGTGAATTCATGGCCAAGTATCTTCTGGCGAAAATCCAAGGGGGCAATCCACCTTCGTACTTGTCCCTGCCTGTTCACCTCAGTCTGCGTCAGAGTGCATCTACCATACGAGATTATAACACTTTCAGGAGGATTCCCAATGAGACAGATTAAGAGTTTGAGCTGTGGTTGGTTATTTCGTGAGGATTTTTCCTCTGATTACCTGACGTTTCAAGATCCCAAGCTTTTTCGACCAGTTAATCTTCCCCATATGAATAAGGAAATCCCCTACAACTACTTTGACGAGAAGATATATCAATTCGTATCCACCTATGTGAGAAAACTAGATATCCTGCCGGAGTATAGGGATAAGAGAGTTTTCGTGGATTTCGAAGGCGCTATGACCTCCGCTGAGGTGTTTTTCAACGGCAATCTCGTCCAGACTCATAAAGGGGGCTATACTCCGTTTTCGGCCGATATTACAGACTATCTCGACTTTCACGGTGATAATGCACTCGTTGTAAGACTCGATTCCACGGAGCGTCAGGATATCCCGCCCTTCGGTAACGTTATCGATTACCTGACCTATGGGGGTATCTACCGCGATGTTTCGTTGCGAGTTGTCAATACCACCTATATTGAGAATGTGTTCGCCAAGCCTAGGGTGGAGTCGCAAGTGGCATCGCTCGACACATCGATCTTCATAGCCAATAGAGGGCTAAAGCCGATGGAAGGTATAGCGCTAGTGGCCCTTTATGATCAGAATTTGCTGATTACCCAATCAGAACAGAACTTCAAAATTGATGCTCAAGCCCAGACTACGTTGGACATCAGCACATCCAACCTGGGGGGAGTAAAGCTTTGGGATATTGAAGAACCCAATCTCTATGAACTTCGCGTGTCCCTCGGGGTTGAAGGGCAAATCCTTGATCAGTACCAAGTTTCCCTGGGCTTCAGAGAGCTTGCTTTTGAGGCGGATGGCTTTTACCTCAATGGACGCAAAATCCACCTACGTGGACTCAATCGCCATCAGGGGTTCCCCTACGTAGGCTACGCCATGCCTGAAAGGGTCCAAAAAAGGGACGCGGATATTCTGAAGAATGAGCTATATCTCAATGCGGTGAGGACCTCGCACTATCCGCAGTCTAGGCACTTTTTAGACCGCTGCGATGAGATAGGTCTCTTAGTCTTTGAAGAAATCCCTGGTTGGCAGCATATTGGTGGACCTGACTGGAAAGAAGTCTCCTATAGTGATGTTCGTTTGATGATCGAACGGGATTGGAATCATCCATCCATCATCATGTGGGGCGTTCGCATCAACGAATCCCCAGACGATCATGACTTCTATCTGGAGACAAATCGTATTGCGCGGGAACTCGATCCAACTAGACCTACAGCGGGCGTACGTTGCCATCGTCATAGCGAGTTCCTGGAAGACATCTTTACCGTCAACGACTTCAGCCATAGTGGTGGAGAGCTGGTTTTGGACACCCAGGAAAGCTGGACGAACCTGCCACGCCGAGTCCCGTATTTTGTCACGGAGTTCAATGGGCACATGTTTCCCACCAAGAGATTTGATCAAGAAGAGCGACTGATGGAGCACACTCTACGCCATGCGCGTGTTCAGGATGCAGCGGCCAAAGCCGAGGATATTCACGGAGCCTTTGGGTGGTGCGCCTTTGATTACAATACGCACTTCGAGTTCGGTGCTGGTGATCGGATTTGCTACCACGGTGTGATGGATATGTTTAGAATTCCAAAGTTTGCAGCAGGCGTCTATCGTAGTCAAGTAAGTCCAAACATCGATCCCGTGCTAGAACCCGTTACGTTGTGGGCTAGGGGAGAGCGTAGTATCGGTGGCGTGTTGCCCTTGGTCATTCTCACGAATTGCGATTACGTAGATGTGTTTTTGGCAGGCCAAGAGGTAGGGCGTTTCTACCCGGATCGAGAGCGCCATAGTGGTCTGGAGTATCCACCGGTCGTTATTGAAGCCATCGACAACGTTGGTGTTTGGGGAAGCACTTGGTTTGACGGTGAGTTCGTCGGTTATCATGACGGTCAAGAGATCGCCCGGAAGAAGTTCGTGAAAAACCCGGTTGTCACTGAACTGATCCTGATTGCCGATGATACTGAATTGATCGCCAACGGACAAGATGTGACAAGGATTGTCATGAAAGTTGTGGATCAAGCGGGCAATCTGCTTCCTTATCTGTCGGAAAGTTTGAAGCTAGACATCACAGGACCAGCGGAGATCATTGGTCCAAACCAGGTACCGCTAATTGGAGGTTGTCTTGCCACATGGATTAAGACCACAAACGAGCCCGGTAAGGTTCGTGTCACTGTGTCTCCGTCCACATTGAATTTGGCAAGTAAGACTGTGGACCTGACGTCGCAGAGAGAGGAGGGGTAGTTGACGTCCTACAAGGAACAGACGAATGCAGTGTTTGACATCATGAAAGAGGAGGACTGGGTTTGATGAAAAAAAGTCTATTGAAAGTATTACTGTGTGTATTAGTCTTGTCGCTGTTGACCAGTAGTGTTGCTCTAGCAAATCAAGAAGTCACAGTTTGGGCTTGGGATCCAGCATTTAATCTTTATGCCATGGAAGAGGCAGCAAAGATTTATCACGAGATCAATCCTGATGTCACAATCAATATCGTTGAAACTCCCTGGGATGATATCCAGACACGCTTGACGACGGCGGTCATGGCGGGACAGACCGGAACTCTTCCCGATATCATGTTGATTCAAGACAATGCCTTAATGAAAAACGTAATTGACTTTCCAAACGTCTTCGCAGACTTGACCGATTCCGGCGTCGATTTTGATCAATTTGCCGGATTCAAGGTAGGCTTAACCTCTGTAGAAGGACGCAATTATGCCGTTCCATTTGACAATGGAGCAGCCATTAACGCGTTGAGAACCGATGTCTTAGCTGAGGCGGGGTATGAGTTAGAAGACTTCAGGGACATCACTTGGTCAGAGTACATCACGATGGGCAAAGAAGTCCTGGCCAAGACCGGCAAACCTTTACATTCCATCGTAGCCGAGAGTCCCGACTTGATCATGGCTGGACTGCAAAGTGCTGGTACTTGGATGTTTGATGAGAATGGTGATGTTTTCATTGCCCAGAACGACGTACTGAAAGAAGTCATTGAAGTCTATGTAGAGCTCGTCAAGAGTGGCGTCATGGTCCAAGTGAATGACTGGGAGCAGTACATTACATCGTTTAACCGCGGAACTGTTGCTGGTACCATCAATGGTTGCTGGATTATCGGCTCCATCGTGTTGCCCGAAGAACAGAAGGGTCTCTGGGGAGTCACAAATATGCCGCGGCTCGAGCGTTCACCAAACGCCACGAACTATAGTAATCAAGGCGGCTCGAGTTGGACCGTGAGGGCAGATTCGGCCAATAAGGATGTTGCGATCGATTTCCTAAAGCACACCTTTGCCGGCAGCGTTGCATTGTACGAGACAATTCTCCCATCATCTGGTGCCCTAGCTACGTACCTTCCAGCGGGCGACAGTCCAACGTACGCCGTACCTCATGATTTCTTCGGAGGACAGGCGATCTATGCGGAGATTACAGAATACGCCTCTAAGGTACCACAAGTGAAGTATGGCGTGTACAATTATGAAGCTCGCGATGCTATTGGAGTGGCTATTGCCCAGGTGCTGGCGGGTCGGGATATCGACTCCGCTCTAATGGAAGCGGAAGAGACAGTTAGATTCCTTATGGAGTTCTAGGTTGCGCCCTTGGTACTGTGAAACGGTCAATCCGTTTCACAGTACCTCTCTTGGCAAGAGGTACCAAAAGGAGGGATTGTGGTGGTCAAGGCTCGAAGCAACCTTAGACTCGAGACCAGACAGAGTGTTATCGGCTGGGCATTTGTCATTCCTGCCGCGCTACTCATTTTCGTCTTCTATTTTTATCCCATCGCTCGGGCGCTAGTTCTGTCCTTCCAGACGGGAATTGGCGCGAACATGCAGTTTGCCGGACTCGCTAACTACCGTAGATTGCTGTCGGATAATGTGTTCAAAACCTCGCTGGTTAATGTATTAACCTTTCTGGCGTTGCAGGTTCCGGTTATGCTGACTCTAGCTTTGGCGTTGGCATATATGTTACATGACAAGAGGCTTCGGTTTCGTGCTTTCTTTCGCACAGCGATCTTTTTGCCCTGTGCCACGTCCTTGGTTTCCTATTCGTTGATTTTCCGATCCATGTTTTCTCTGGATGGCTTCGTGAACGCCCTTTTGATAAATTTAGATCTCATCACGCAACCGATCAACTGGTTGGCAAATCCCTGGACTGCCAAAATAGTCATCGTCTTGGCCCTAACCTGGCGATGGACTGGATATAACATGATCTTTTACCTTGCCGCTCTGCAGAATATCGATTCATCCATCTTTGAGGCGGCAGTCATTGACGGTGCAGGTGCTTTGTCGCGTTTCTTCCGGATCGCAGTTCCGATGCTAAAACCGATTATTCTACTAACGGCCATTATCTCCACAAATGGTACTCTGCAGCTGTTTGACGAGACCTACAATATCACAAATGGCGGACCGGCTAACGCCACAATTTCCATCTCTCAGTATATCTATCGACTGTCATTCCAATACTCACCGCGTTTTTCCTATGCAGCCGCAATTTCCTTTGTGGTCTTCGTTCTCGTAGCTGTATTGGCCATGATCCAAATGAAGGTGGGCGATGAGCGATGATCAAGACGAGACTTGCTTCGATACTAAAATACACATTTCTCTTCGCGGTAGCCTTGATATCCATATTTCCTCTGCTCTGGATGTTCATCTCCGCCACCAACACAAGCGGCGATGTACTCGGGGGACGTTTGCTTCCGGGCACGAATTTAGTGGCCAATTATCAAGCATTGATCGCCAGAGCCGAGGTTGGGCAAGCCCTCTGGAACTCGTTTCGAAATGCCATCGTGGCTACAATCGCTAGTCTAGCGGTGTGTTCCATTGCTGGATATGGCTTTGAAGTCTATCACGATCGGGGAAAGGATTTCCTGATGAGAGTGTTACTTCTCTCCATGATGATTCCTTTTGCGGCTATCATGATTCCCTTATTTATGATGGTAGGCAGACTCAACCTTTTGAGTACCACAACCGCCTTTGTTTTACCAACCCTGGCTACGGCCTTTCTGATCTTTCTGTTTCGTCAGAGTGCTCGTTATTTTCCAAAGGATATCATTGAGTCCTCGCGCCTGGATGGCTTAAGCGAGCTGGGGATTTTTCTTAGAATGTACATTCCGGTTATGCGCTCCACCTATGCCACGGCTGGAATCATCACCTTTATGGCTGCCTGGAACAACTATCTCTGGCCTTTGATCATTATGCAGAACGCGGAGAGTCGTACCATGCCCCTCTTGCTGTCCAATCTAGTGGCGGGGTATGTAACTGAT
>CAZAJB010000035.1:0-22633 GCA_964485345.1 uncultured Clostridiaceae bacterium | reverse complement strand
ACCGGCGACCCCTTCCTTACCATGGAAGTGCTCTACCGCCTGAGCTACATCGGCCCTATGACTGACACAATGGAAAAAAATGCATAAGTGGAGCGGCAGAAGAGACTCGAACTCTCAACCTTCGCGATGGCAACGCGATGCTCTACCAATTGAGCTACTGCCGCTTGGTGGGCGAAACAGGGCTCGAACCTGTGACCCCCTGCTTGTAAGGCAGGTGCTCTCCCAGCTGAGCTATTCGCCCGAATTACAATGAATTTATCAGGTCCAGACAATTTAAAAGTATACCAGCACTCAAAACGGATGTCAACTCTTTTACAAACAATTTTTCTCTGGGAGACTTTGAAGGGATTTCCGCTGTTAGGCGAGAACTGATACTGTTAGAACTATATCATAGTAAGGTGGTGTAATGCAAGTGCGTAAGCTTAACTTTCTTTTGGTCATTGTTTTGGTTGCATTGTTGAGTGGTACAGTACTAGCACAAGGAGTTCCTGTGGATATCCCAGGGACGGGAGTAAACTTCTTCCTCTATCGTTTTGAGGGTCAAGTCGCTCCTCATGACAAGGTCAACACGATTTGGGAAAACCTAACCATCGCATTCCAGGCATGGGCTGATGGCGGTCAGAAGCCAGGCGATTTATCCGGTAAGGATGTACAGGTTAAAGGAAATGATATCTATGTAAAAGATCAGTTCATTTTGACCGTAGATCAATACCACGCCGATGCTAACAAAGCAACTCGGGCCCAATTGGCCGAAAAATGGGCAGCCAACCTCCGCAAGGGTGTAGATGCCTTTGTAAACACGAACATCGTCAAGTAAAAGCCCGTTCGTGGTCCACTTTACGACATAGGAGACTCTTGGTATGCGAAAACGCGTGTTGAGAGTCTCTTCGTGTTGTGGTCTCTTTTCCGGGAAGTTTCATAGCGACTCTTCAAGTTGTTCTGGAGGTGATCGAGTGATGGATCATTTTTATCAAAAGTTAGATTTCCCAGAACTGGCCCAAAGGCCCTTTATCGCCTGCAATATGGTCACATCCCTTGATGGCAAGGTTACGGCCGATGGTAACCAACCAGCAAGCCTAGGTAGCTCCTTCGACCTTGGGACCATGGGTGTAGTTCGCAGCCACTTCGACGCAGTCCTCGCCGGTGGCAATACGATTCGACTTCACCCCTACTACCTTGGCGTTCCTACTCGGTTCGAGGAAGCACGGAAAAAAAAGGGGCTGGCCAGCCAACCCCTGACAGTCTTGCTCACAAGGAGCGGAAATCTCGACCCTAAGAGTCCCCTTTTCACCAGAGCGCCTAGACCTCCGATTATCATTACATCGTCCGCAGGGGCCCAGCGCTTACCTAGTGCAATCCAGCAACAATCAAGCGTGGAGATCATGGAGAACCCAAATCCACAAGCGATAGCAGAACTCTTGCAGGAAACATACCAAGTGAGGCGTCTCCTAGTCGAAGGAGGACCAAGCGTCAACTATCAATTCATGGAAGCCAAGATACTTGATGAACTCTTTCTCACCTTGCACCCAAGCCTCATCGGCAAACGCACAGACCTAGGCCTCAGCACCGGTGATCATGTCTTAGATCAGGCCGAGCAAATCCGACTCGTTTCCGTGAATCAGCACGGAGATGAGCTTTTCTTGCGTTACCAGATCACCTGGTAGCTAGAATCCGCGGAAGAAATACATGGAAGCAAGGAGCGTTAAAACCAGGTTCACTACCTGACCCACCACATGTAGCTTTACCGTCGCCTGCCCCTTGAAGATCTCTTTCAGGTTAGCAAAGCGTGATTCCAGACCAATGGCGACAAAGGACAAGGTAAAGAGCCAACTCCGAATTGTGGCAGTTATTTTAAGGATACCTTCGACCTCACCTTGCCCCAGCATAGGAACAAGGACGAAGGACATGAAGAGGGATGCTCCCACGAAACCTAGGATGAACTTGGGGAAACGAAGCCAGATTTCCTTAATGCCAAGCCGTTCTGCCCCTGGCTCTTTCTCGACCCGGGTGACAAAGAACAGTGCCCAGCAGAATGCCACAATGCCGATCAGAGCATTTTGCAGCATCTTCACAATGGCCGCCACTTCCATGGCGAAAGGTCCCACCATGCTCCCTGCCACCACCACTGCGCCGGTAGAGTCCACGGTGCCCCCAATCCAAGACCCGGCCACGGCCTCACTAAGACCCATCCAGCGGATGAGAACGGGCATACCGAGCATCATCAACACGGTCACAATAAGCGAAACGGAAATGGCCGCACTAATCTCTTCTCTTTTGGCCTTCACCGCGGCTCCAGTCGCGATGGCCGCTGAAACACCGCAAACGGATGTACAAGTGGCTACTGTGGCTACCAACGCCTTGCTTTTGATTTTCAGGACCTTCGTACCGTAAAGGTACATAAAGACCAGCAGTATCGGCGGAACCACCCAACCCACGCCCAAGCCATGCAGGCCCAAGGAAAGGACACGGGTAAAGAGAATTTCTGCACCTAGGAGCACTAATCCCGTCTTGATGAAAAGCTCGGTACGGAGGGCGGGAACAATCCAGGCCGGTATCTTCCACAAATTGCTGATCAGCATTCCCAGCACTAATGCCCAAATGACGTCGCTGAACCCATAGTGCGCTAAGGTGCTTTGGTTGCCGATCAAGAACGCCAAGACAGCCAAAAGAAAAACCGTGGGGAATGCTGTCAGATACTTGCGGATATCCTCTCCCATCACTTTGAGCGCAATAGCAGTTACGGCCGCTAGTCCCAATCCCCACAAAAGAATAGGTACAATCAGATCGACCGGCAAGGCATCCTGCCACGCCGTCCACTTCGGCAGCTTCGGCACATACCTGATTAAGCCTAAGGCTGCTCCACCAATAAAAAACGCTCCCAACCAAATCGTCCACCAATCCTCTTTCTTGAAAAGAGAAAGCATAGCACAGACCTCCTAGTACTCAAGTACTACAACAGTCCATACTATGCTTTGCTTGTGAAGAGGTTCCTTATTTCTCCATAGGGCGTCCTGCTAAGACTCCACCATGGTGGGACCTGGCGTGTCCGCCTGGACATGGAAAGTGCAAAGGTTCGAAAGGGCTTACCCTACGTTCTTCAGGCGTGGGTCTAAGGCATCCCTCAAACCATCTCCAACTAGAAACAAGGCTAATGGCTAACGATTACTTCTTGCTAACATTAGAGAGCTTATGGTGACCGGCGGGATGAGGCACGAAGCCTTCTACATTGTCCTGCATGCGGTAACTCCCATGGTGGCAATAAGGAACGCCCATGGAGCTTCTTCTACAATATGCTCCTGTGCTTCTGCGTAAATAGCAGCGCGTTTTTCAGGATCGCCTTCGGTACGGCCAAGGTCAAGCAACTCGTCAACGCGGTCGTTGGCATAGAACGAACGGTTGCCGGGGTCACCAAACTGGCTGCTGTGGAACAAAGCATAGAGACCATAGTCCGCATCGGCTGTTACAGTTGTCCAGCCCAGAATGAACATGTCGTGCTTGCCAGCAGCTGTGTCTGCTAGATAGGTGGCCCATGGAACAACTAGAACTTCCACAAACGGACGCAGCGAACACAATTTCCAGTAGCAAAAAAGCACTCCCAACATCTCTGGAAGTGCTCTTTGCACGAAAAAACTCCAACTCAGCCTCATTATCCCTGAATGCGCGGATCCATGATATCCCGGAAAGCATCGCCAATGAGATTCCACGACAACACAAAAAGGACAATGGCTAAACCTGGCCAGACCACAGTATACCAGTAGGCCAAAGAGTTATCGGGGGTGCCCAAAACCCAGTTGCGGGCAAAACTAATCATCTGACCCCAGTCGGCGTGACCTTCTGGAGCGCCCAATCCCAAAAAACTCAGAGTGGAGGCCGTG
The DNA here is from genome assembly GCA_964485345.1 of uncultured Clostridiaceae bacterium. GTDB lineage: Bacteria > Bacillota > Limnochordia > Darwinibacteriales > Darwinibacteriaceae > UBA5420. The sequence continues at coordinate 18,758 of CAZAJB010000035.1, read as the reverse complement.
ACCACAATCGAACCCATGTTCATGGAAGCTTGAATTAGGACGGGGAAAATGGTGTTAGGCAGAATATGCTGCGTTAAGATTTTTGGGTGAGATACACCGCCTGCCCTGGCAGCCATAATATATTCGTCTTGTTTGACCTGAAGTACATTGCCCCGAATCAAGCGTGCATAACCTGTCCAGCGAAAGATCACAAGCGCGATAATTACCTTATCGAGACCTCTCCCGAGGATAGCGGTAATGACGATAGCCGCAATTAAGAAGGGAAAGCTCATAAACACGTCTACAAAGCGCATGATAACCTCATCGAATTTTCCGCCCACGTAAGCACTGGTCGAACCAATCACAACACCGATAAAACACGAGAGACCCGTGACGATAATCCCCACTTGAAAAGCCGTTCTCGTGCCCCAGACGATACCGTAAAAAATGTCGTATTTCCCCTGCGTCAAGCCCATAGGATGTGCGGGGGACGGTGGTTCTGGAGTTGTACCCCAACCAAAGCGGGGAACGCGATAGGGATCATTTGCATAGGCTTCCTGGGTCGGCGCTATCCAAGGTGCGAAAATGGCGACGAGAATAAATCCCAGCAAAAGAAGTAATCCAATCATAGAAAGGGGGTTCCGTAGCAACTTCTTCATTACCATAGTTCTATCACTCCAATCTCACCCTAGGGTCGATTACTGCGTAAAGGACGTCTACTACTAGGTTGATCAGAACTAGGAGCATTCCGTAAAACAGCGTGGTCCCAAGTATTAACGTATAATCTAGCTGTTGGGCCCCGGTGGCTGTCAAAAGCCCAATCCCCTTGTAATCAAATACCGTTTCCACAATTACAACTCCGCCCAAGAGACCTAGAATCATAGAGCCCGAAACGGTGGCAACCGGAATCATAGCATTGCGCCGAACATGCCGGTTTACGACAACTTTTTCTGTCAACCCCTTGGCCCTAGCCGTCCTTACGTAATCCTTATTCATCACTTCTAGCATGCTCGACCGAGTAATTCGAAGCAGATAAGCCCACCATAAATAAGAAAGGGTAATGACTGGGGCGATGAGGTGGCGAACAGAATCCCAGAAGATATCAGGTCTCCCATTGAGCAGTGAGTCAACGGTGTTCAACCCCGTGTACCTGGCAAAATTTCCGGTAAGCACCACGGTATCAGCCCACATGGAGAGTCGTCCTGGAGGAAACCAACCCAGGACGCCATAGAAAATCATGAGCAGTATAAGTCCAAAGACAAAATCTGGCAGAGACCAACCAATAATGGCAAAGGTCCGGGTTACATGGTCGAGTGGCCTATTGTAGTGCTTTGCGGATATTGTTCCGAGCCAAATACCCCCCAAGACAACGGGAATAATGGCGAACAAAGCTAACTCAATGGTGGCCGGAAAACGCTTGGCAACAGCCTCCGTCACCGACATATTTGCGGACACGGAGTAACCCAAATCCCCCTTGAGCAAGTTTTTCATCCAGCCAACATAGCGAACATGAATTGGTTGATCCAGTCCATACTTTCGAACTAAATCGTCCAGGCTCTGGTTCTTCAGTTCTTCTGGACTCTTGATATAGGCACTGACAAGTTGATAGGGGGATAAGAATGACATGGCCACAAAAACCAAAAGGGTGACCCCAATCAGGACTATTGGTAAAAATAGTAGCCGTCTGGCGATGTAGGTTATCATGGTCTTACTCCTTAGCTAGCGAGATAAGGGAGTAGGACTGCCCTTGGGCAATCCTACTCACCTAGAAAGATGGGCTGCACGGATTACTTCTGTTCTTTGACAATTGTATAGTAATCGTACTGGGCACTGTAGGCTGGGCTATAGATGAATCCCTGAACCCAATCCCGCATGACCCGATGAGTTGTTGCTTCCATGAATGGCATACCCACAGCTAAATCAACATAACGTTTCTGCAATTCGAAATAAATCTTCTCACGTTCCACTGGATCAGTAGCCTTGATACCGGCTTCTACCAACTCATCGAACTCCACTTCGGCCAAATCAATCAGGCCCTGTCCGCAATAACCTGCAAACGTTCCTGTGGAATGCATGAACGGAACGGCGAAGTTGTGCGTATCAGGGAAGTCCATGACCCATCCCATAACAAACACAGGAAGAGAAGCAGAACGGAGTTTATCTAGAACAGTGGCCCATTCTAGACCGATAACATTAACCTTGAACTTGGGATTAATGCTCTCTACGTTATATTCAAGAATCTCCAGAGCAGTCTTACGAGTATTGTTGCCGGTGTTGTAGACAATGCCGACTTCAAACCCATTTTCCCAGAGTTCTCCGCCAAAAGCTTTTTTAAAGTACTCTTCAGCTTTGGCTGGGTTATTCGAATAATACTCTTGTTCGGTGTTCACATAAGGTAAGCTCTGTGGAATAGGGCCAACAGGAGTGACACCGGCTCCAAGGGCAACTTCAGTCAAGAAAGCTTCATAGTCGAAGGAATAGTTAAAGGCTTTTCGGACATTCACATCAGCAAAAAAGTCGCTGGGAATACCTTTACCATCAAGTTTACCACTACCAACCAAGTCTTCGTTGCCCTCAACTGGGATGGTAAAGCTGTAGAATAGAACAGTATTGGTGACCTGAGGTAACCCGTCTATTACTGTGACATCAGGCATAGAACGAACTTGAGGTAGATCTTCCTGGCCAACGTAGATAGCGTCCGCGTCACCGACACGAAGCATCAATTGACGAGTGGCCAACTCTGGAATGTTCTTAATTACTACGCTCTTGAGGCTTGCCGGTCCCTGCCAGTACTCATCAAAGCGACTGAACAGGACTTGAGCACCACTCTTATCCCAGGTTTCCAGTTTGAAAGGACCGGTACCATTGGCTTGGTCATACAGAGTCATGTCTTCAATAGCCAGATCATACCATTTGGCCCAAGTGTCAGGATTGCCATCCCAATCACCGTTAGCGGCCATCCAATCTTGACAGACAATGGCCGACCAAGAACCACCCTTGGCGAGGATGTTAATAAATGGTGGATAGGGCCCGACCAAATGGAAGACAATGTCATTCCCGTCAACTTCGATGGTGGCAGCAACCATATCATAGGCTTTCTTTAGAATGGCTGGGTCAACTTCTTCAATCGCAGCGAAGTCGCCTGAACCGCCCGCTTTTTCAATCACGTTACGCATGGTCTGAACACCGAGAAGAGGTTCGAAAAACATCCACATGGGTCCGCCAGCAGGGTCAGCCAACATACCCCTCAGGAAACTGTACCTTACATCTTCAGCAGTCAATGTAGACCCGCTATGGAACTTCACACCTTGACGAATGGGTACACGAATCGTGCGTCCATCCTCTGACATGAGGCCGTTGGCGACAGTCGGTACCTCAGTGGCTAACATGGCACCCATGTTATCCAGTTCGCCGCCAACATACTCAAACAGGTTGTCATAGATCTGATGAATAACCTCTCCACTTGCGGTGTCATACGCCGCCGCCGGGTCGAGAGTCTGAGGGCCTCCCGCTCCAGCCACATAAACAAACGTTTCTGCATCAAATGGAGCTGCGAAAACAGAAACTGACAGACAGAGTACCAACAACAAGACGAGCAGACTAAATGACTTCTTTCTCAATGTTTTTCCTCCCTTTCGTTCTCGTATTGCCTGACGGCTATGGCTTAAACTCAACCTTATCCAGGAATCCTGCTTATGCAGTCTCTCTGGTAGTTACACCGGTTAAGTCTAGGTCCTGTGCATAGTGGCAAGCCACAAAGTGTCCCCCTTCTTCTACATCAATAAGCTCCGGAATCTCTTGACGACATCGATCCTTCGCATAACGGCAGCGGGGATGGAAATGACAACCTGGGGGCGGTGCAGCTGGACTAGGGACATCCCCCTGCAAGATAATCTCTTCCCCCAAAATATCTGGATCTGGATCGGGAATCGCAGAGAGTAAGGCCTCCGTATAGGGATGCTTTGGATCGCCAAAGAGCTGCTCTACTTCTGCCATCTCCACGATTCTTCCCAAGTACATCACAGCCACCCGATCACTAATATGCTGCACCACAGACAAATCATGGGCCACAAACAAATAGGTTAAACCGAATTCAGACTGAAGATCATCAAGAAGATTCAGTACCTGGGCCTGTACTGAGACGTCTAAGGCCGATACAGGCTCATCACAAACAACAAGGGAAGGATTTAACGATAACGCACGGGCAATACCAATTCGTTGCCTTTGACCGCCGCTAAACTCATGGGGAAAGCGATTCATGAGGTGGGATCCCAAGCCCACTGCCTCAAGGAGTGATTCAACCCGATCATAGCGTTCCCGGCGGCTTCTCATACCATGGGCCTGTAGGGGTTCTGCAACAATGTCTCGGATTCGCATCCGAGGATCTAGTGATGAAAAGGGGTCCTGGAAAACGATCTGCATCTTGTCACGCAAGTTGCCAATCGTTCTCGCATTAACCTCCAGCCATTCCCCGTCAACATTCAAGCGAATTTGGCCATTGGTGGGCTGAATTAGGTGCATGAGACTGAGACCCATGGTGGTCTTTCCACAACCACTTTCGCCCACAACACCGAGTGTTTCACCTTTGCGGACCTGGAAGCTCACGTTCTCAACAGCCTTCACATGGCCCACAGTTCGCCGAAAGAGGCCCTTTGTAATGGGAAAGTATTTTCGCAAACCTTGAACATCTAACAGAATGTCATCTGTCTTTGCAGTCATCATCACTGAGCATCCCTTTCCGTCATACTTTGAGACACAAACCGCCAGCAACGTACGGAATGGTTCGCTTCGAGATCAACAAGTGGTGGATCCTGGAGGCACTGCTCCATAACCATAGGACAACGTTCTCTAAAACTACAACCCGCAGGGATTGCCCGTGGGTCTGGCACAACGCCTTTGATCGGTTCAAGCCGTCTCTTGCGTCCACCAAGCTTAGGGATGGAGTTCAAGAGCCCTACAGTATAGGGATGGGCAGGGTCGTGAAAAAGGGTGCGAACCGTAGCGTGCTCAACGATCTTGCCCATGTACATCACCGCGACCTCATCGCACATACGGCTGACAACACCAAGGTTATGGGTGATCATCATGATGGACATCTTATATTCTTCTTGGAGCCCTCGCATCAAGTCCAAAATCTGGGCCTGAATTGTCACATCCAGGGCTGTGGTAGGTTCGTCGGCAATTAAAAGGGTAGGGTTACAAGACAACGCCATTGCTATCATGGCCCGTTGACGCATACCGCCGCTCATTTGATAGGGAAACTCCCTGACGCGTTGCGCTGGGCTGGGAATGCCTACCCGGGCAAGCATGTCCTCTGCCATTTTCCAAGCCTGCTTTTCGCTAACCTTTTGGTGAAGGGTGATTGCCTCCACAATCTGATATCCTACCGTATAAACCGGATTCAGAGAGGTCATGGGTTCCTGAAAAATCATGGCTATCTCATTACCCCTGATACGACGCATCAAAGATCCCGTGGGATCTTGCTGGGCTAAGTCAACCACTCCTCCTTGACCATGGCGAAAGAAAACATGGCCGGAGTGAATCTGGCCATGTGGTTTGGGAAGTAGTTGCATAATGGACATAGCGGTAATGCTTTTTCCGCAGCCACTTTCGCCCACGACTCCAAAGACTGTCTCTTTGGCAATATCAAACGAAACGCCATTGACAGCCTTAATCAGGCCTTCATCGGTGGAAAAATAGGTGTGCAAATCGCGTACGCTTAAAAGGAGATCCTGATCCAAAGTCTCTGTACCCAGATCAAGATTATCAGTTTGCGCCTTGGCGAGTTGGGAATTTCTCATTATATAGAGACCTCCAATGGGTGATGACTTCGCAGGCATGAGCCTCAGAGGCCCTAGATAGCCTGCCGCAATCAACAAACCTGGATAATGCAACAATGTATTCTAACTATTTATATACTCGATTATAGTCCTCACGCTTTTGCTTGTCAACTCGTTGTTTACGATATTCGGATTTGGATCAACGGAAATAGCACTATGCCAGCATCTTTAAGCGAATTCAAACCAGTCCTCACAATGCTTGGGGGGTTAATGGCCGAAGAAGGGATTTGAGGAATTTTTATCAAGCCAGAGGCCTGCTATCATTGACAGGCGCGCCCCTGTGGCATAAAGTTACAATTGTAGGAACACCGGAAGGGAGACGTTCAGATGCAAAAAGGTACACATCCATACCAAACCCTAGTTCTGATCGTCATGCTTCTTCTCTTGTACCCTGGGACCTTAGGTGACCTAGTGCTACCCTCGGGCCTTTATGCCGATCACGGGGAGCGCCTCGTGAGTCTTCCTCCTACGATTAAGAAGGTCTATGCAACCACTGAAGCGGGCTCATTCTTGGTCTATTCGGTGGAGCCAGAGTCTATCGCAGGTTGGAACCGAGGCTTAAGCCCAGAAATCGAGTTTGCCATTTTGCCCCAATATCATTCCTTACCTACCCTAGGCACCTGGGATGAGACATTTCGTACCATGCAGCTCGACGAGGTCCTAAAGCAGGGGCCTGACTTGATCATTCATTATGCACCAGTGGATCAGACCAACATCTCTCTGGCCGGCAAGATGGAAGAAACACTCGGTATCCCCACGGTCTTGGTGGATAATAATCTCAGCGCCCTTCCTGACGCTCTACGTCTCTTAGGACAAATCCTAGGAAAAGAAGTGAGAGGACAAGCCCTGGCCACCTTTGTAGAAAATTACCTGGCCCAAATGGCAAGCTTTCAGAAACTTCAAGCCGATTACGCGCCCATTCCGGTACATATTGTATCATCATGCGAACCCGGACACTTTGACGAGCTTTTGGATCAAGCGGGAATGGTAGAGATGCCACTCTGGGACAATGAACCGCCTCTGCCCGATTTTGTCTTGATTATGCCCCACATTGTTTCCGATCCCTACCGTGCCATAGAAAGGGAAGGACATAGGCGCATTTACCAAATCCCCACCTTTCCAGCGAACTGGCTCGAACCAGGATCGATTTTCTGCCTTTTGGGGCTGGAATGGCTTCATTCTATAGCCCATTCTGCCTCTTATACCGGTGACCTTGCAGCCACCTATAAAGCCTTTATGGAAGTCTTTTTTCAACTAAACGTCACTCCCGAGCTTTTGGAGTGGACTTTGCGGCGTAGCGGAATATCCTACTAGGCCAGGGAGAACATACCTTTGCCTTTACTCCTGCCCAGATCCATAATGGGGACTGGAGGTGTAAGTATGAAAAAAATGACGTTTGTCGTTCTATCCGTCTTACTACTAGGCTTGACCATGGTGACCAGTGCAGGCGCAGCCGAACCACAGTACCACACCATCGTAGCCGGCGATACCCTGCACAGACTAGCCCAAGACTATAAAACGACTGTCGTTGAGTTCTTAGACTTTAACCCAGGGATCACACCAGACAAGCTCGCAGTGGGACAAGAACTGCTCGTACCCGTAAAAACCTTGTGGAGCTATCACGTGGTCCAGCCAGGTGACAATGCACGCGCTCTAGCAACAGCTTACCAAGTTCCCCTAGACACGCTACGTGCAGCGAACAAACTGACCACAAACACGCTCACAGCCGGCGAAATGATCCGCATTCCTATTCACTTTTATCTGGGCAACGCCAAGACCGCAGCCGCAACGCACAAGGTAGAAATCGGCGATACCCTCTACAAGATCGCCCAGCGCTACAAGGTCACCCTGACTGAACTCGTAGAATGGAACGAAATTGATGATCTTAATAACATCATGGCAGGGAAAGTCCTGATCGTTGGATAGATGACCCGATACTCTGCCCCCCTTTTTGGGGGGCATTACATAGAATGCGTCAGATCCCCCCCATGGACTACGAAATATCTAGGGAGTTGAATGGAGGTCGAAAATATGAAATTGAAACAACAAGCTTTGGTCTTATCGGTTGTACTCCTACTATTGGCCATGGCCACTACAACCCACGCTAGTGAGTTTAGGCGGACCTTTCTCCTTGAGGCGGGCGCTCGTTATGAAGTGAGTGTGCGAATCAAGACGGATTTGCAGGATGCTCCGACCCTTGCCTCAGTCTACATCCACAATGAACATGGCCAATATCTGCGTTCTACGCAGTTGAGCCGCAGTCTTGCCGGTCCAAACCAGTGGCAGCATATTTCCACGATCGTAACTTCACCTCCCGGAGGACTCCATGCCACCGTGGTCTTTACCGCCTCAGAAGGTGTTGAAATGGAGTGGGATGAGTTCAATATCCGCCGTGTAGAACTGGATCTCGCGGATGAGGATCTGATTCGCCAAGGGCTAGTCTACACCGGGCTGATCGTAGATGCCAGGGGGTTGAACCTGCAGCGAGGCATGAGCCCCAAGGTTTATTCCGAATCGGGGCAATTGGTCTACGCCGGCGTCGCTGTCTCCTACGGATTCCTGCAAGAAGCGGGCATCGCCTCCTATGGCCAGGAGCTCAACCCTGATCTGCTCCGCCGCATCCAGCCCAGTGACACCGTTAAAGTCTCTCCCTTAGTGGTCGAGGCCCTTGCTCTCGAGGGTAGCACCGAATCGAGCGTCATCATCAGTGATCCAGACGCTCAAGCGATTCTAGATGCCCTCAACACCTATGATTTTTTGGCCCATTATTCCGTCGTATTCTTGATTGACTAAGTTCGAATTTCGTCAAATTGATCGAGGTCCAGGCCCCCTTTTTGGGGGCCTGTTTTTTTCTTGACATAAAAAATCGTACGGCATATACTATACATGAATATATGAGCAAGTATTCATATATAGAGAGGAGCAGATTATGAGCGAGAAAAGTCCCTGCTGTGACATTACCGTGATTCATGAGGATCTCGTCGAGAAAGTGCGAAAGAATATGCCTCCCGAAGAGGAGTTATTTAACCTAGCCGAGTTCTTTAAGGTATTTGGTGACACCACCCGAATTCGCATTCTTTATACTCTCTTTCAATCCGAAATGTGTGTTTGTGACATCGCCCACCTCTTGGGCATGACCCAATCAGCCATCTCCCACCAGCTCCGCGTCCTGAAGGGAGCAAATCTGGTGAGATACCGCAAAGACGGCAGAGTTGTCTATTACTCTTTAGACGACGATCACATCAAAGCCATTTTCGATCAAGGATACCAACATATTACAGAACGTTGAGGTGAAATTCATGCGAGTAGTCTACAATCTAGAAGGACTCGACTGCGCAAGCTGCGCGGCCAAGATTGAAACAGCCGCAGGTAGATTGGAGAACGTCGATTCGGCCGTTGTCGATTTTTCCACCAGTCGCATTTTCTTGGACCTTAAGGAGATGGATAACGGACGACTGAAAGCTACTTTGCAAGAAACGGTGGCTACCTATGAGCCAGATATCATGGTGACAGAACAAGCTACACGATTAGAGAAACCACAGCTCTTTACAGCCCAGAACTCCCTATTTTTTCTCAGTATTCTCAGTTTCGTCCTAGCACTTTTTCTACCAGGAGGTTTGCCCAAGGCGGTCCTTTATCTTGGGGCCTTTGCCTTGGCAGGCTATAACGTGATCTACAGCGCCCTCCGCAATCTGCGAAAAGGGCAGATTTTCGATGAGAACTTTTTGATGACAATTGCAACACTGGGCGCCCTAGCGATTGGGGAGTTTCCCGAAGCCGCCTCGGTGATGATCTTTTACCGTACAGGCGAGTTTCTGCAGAGCCGAGCCGTCGATGGTTCCCGCCGCGCCATCTCGGCCCTAGTTGCCATCAGGCCAGAGACGGCTCATCGTAAGGTAGAAGACGCCACGGTAGACATTTCGGTCGAAGATGTACGCATTGGCGATCTTCTAATCGTCCGCCCCGGCGAACGCATCCCGGTAGATGGGATCATTGTCCAAGGTTCTTCCACCCTAGATACCTCGGCCATTACAGGCGAAAGCATGCCTAGGGAAGTTGCTGAGGGGCAAGAAATTCTTTCAGGCTCGATCAATTTGAGTGGACGAATCACCCTAGAAGCCACGAGGCTTGCCCAGGACTCCGCCATAAGCCGCGTCTTAGACTTGGTGGAACATGCCACAGCAAATAAAGCCCCGACAGAGGACTTTATCACTTCTTTCGCTCGTTACTATACCCCAGTAGTTGTCGGCATCGCAGCAATCATTGCCATTATTCCTCCCCTCTTCTTTGGAGGAGTCTTTACCGACTGGTTTTATCGAGCCCTCGTGTTTTTGGTAGCTTCCTGCCCCTGCGCTTTGGTTGTTTCCATTCCCCTTGGCTTCTTTGGTGGGATTGGTCGCGCTAGCAAACAGGGGGTCTTGGTCAAGGGGAGCAACTACCTACAGGCCCTCCATGAAGCAGATACCATTGTCTTTGATAAGACCGGCACTCTGACCTCGGGGCACTTTACCGTGTACGAGGTGACTGCTGCCCCTGCATTTTCTGAAGAGGATGTGCTTGAAATGGCGGCCCATGCCGAATCGGCCTCATCTCACCCGATCGCCCGGTCCATCACTAGAGCTTACGGAGATACACTGAATGAGAGCAGCATTACCAGCGTCGAAGAGTTTTCGGGATTCGGCGTAAGAGCCCATATTAGCGGTGACGAAATCCTGGTGGGTAGTCTAGAACTACTGCGACGTTTTACGATCGAGGTGGAAGAAAGAGTAGAGCAACCCCGTGTCTACGTGGCGAAAAACGGTGCCTATGCAGGGTCCATTTCACTCATGGATGAACCCAAGAAAAGTGCTAGGTCAGCTGTGAAGGCCCTACAGTCCATGGGCGCAAGCATCATTATGCTCACAGGCGATGCAACTGCAGTCGCAAAGCAAAGTGGTGCGGAACTTGGCATCAGCGATGTGCGTTCGCAGCTTCTTCCCCACGAAAAAGTGGAGGAACTCGAGAAGATTTTCAGGGCAAACGAGGGGAAAGGCAAGGTTGTCTTCGTAGGCGATGGGATCAACGATGCTCCAGCACTAGCCCGGGCCGATGTTGGCATAGCTATGGGGGCTTTAGGATCAGAGGCTGCCATTGAGACCGCGGATGTAGTCCTAATGACCGACGATCCCCAAAGCGTGGTGGACGCCCTCAAGACAGCGAGACGGACCAACCGGATTGTCTGGCAGAATATTGCCCTGGCCTTTCTTGTCAAGCTCATCGTCCTCTCACTGGGAGCTCTGGGCATGGCCACACTTTGGGAAGCGGTGTTCGCGGATGTGGGCGTCACAATTCTGGCAGTTTTGAATTCCACCCGTATCATTGCCCCAAAAAGGAAGATGTTCCCTCGAAGTGTATAACACTAAAACATAGGGAAGTGATGTTATGCAGCGAAAAGTTTGGGTGCCTCTCATGCTAGTTGCCATGCTTCTAACCGGCTTTACAGTCTTTTCCGACCCTGCCAGTGCTTCTTCTGAGACATTCACCATCCAGGTACAGGCCACCGGCGTTGTCTATGTTCCGCCTACGAAGGCGCAAATGTGGATTGGAGCAAGAACAGACGGAATCAACGCTGAAGAAACCCTAAACAACAGTACTGAAGTGATGCAAAGCATTATCGAAATCGTGGAAGAATTTATTGACCCTGAAATGGTGAGAACCTCCGAGTTCAACATGTATCAAAAAGAACGCTGGGATGATGCCCTGCAGCAGTCGGTGCCTGAAGGTTTCACCTTGCGGCATGTCCTTGAAGTCCAGATCCATGATCTGACAAAGGTGGCACTCTTCCTCGACGGAGCAACGCAGGCGGGAGCGAACATAATCTATGGTCTGCAGTATGGCGTGCAAGACAACCGTACGCCCCGGGAGCAAGCCTATCGAAGGGCGATGGAAGACGCCTGGTGGAAGGCTAACTTGCTGGCCGATGCGAATGGTAGTAGCAATCTGGTACTCGTCAATGTAGAAGAAAGCTACTCCTACGGATCAGCCTTTGATGCAGACGGAAGTGGCGTATCCGAAGGACAGATTGACTCCTTTATGCCCGGTCAGTTGCAGATCTCCGTTAATCTCCAGGCCACCTTCAAAGCAGAATTTGCCAACTAGAAGCGGCAAAGCCCGAGATTCTCCACAAAGAGGATCTTGGGCTCTTTTTGTTGTACTCTAACCTAAAAAGGGGAAATGTGCCGATGCCTCTGTACCGAATTGGTTTGATCGCTGACACCCACGGTTTCCTGCGCAGGCAGGCCAAGGAAGTATTACGGGGCTGCCAGCAGATTATTCATGCTGGGGATATCGATAGCCCCGCGGTCCTAGAAGAGCTCCAGCAAATTGCACCAACCACGGCCGTACGAGGCAATATGGATTGCGGAGCTTGGGCTAACCGCCTCAAAGTCATGGAGCGCATCAAAATTGGCACCTGGTCGCTTCTGGCCCTCCACAATCGAGCCGATCTTCCCAACTTAAAAGAGGATACAGATATTGTGATCTTCGGTCATTCCCATCGGTTTCTCCAGGAACATAAAGATGGTGTCCTATTCCTCAACCCAGGCAGCGCCGGACCAAGACGCTTCGACCTTCCCATTAGCATGGCGATCTTGACCCTAGATGAGGGGATTTCCGTGGAGCAGATCCTCCTCACATCAAAGCTCTAAATGAAACTCGTTCCAGGGCTGCATGGTAGGGGGCGACTGCCGAAATTCTAATCTTTCTTTGGTCGTCGGATGGGCAAAGGAAATGTTCTCAGCCCACAGGGCAATTTGCTGTCTTTCATTCGTCTTTGGACCATACCGCATATCACCAAGTAAAGGGTGACCCAGCTCGGCCATTTGCACCCGAATCTGGTGGGAGCGCCCCGTGCGGAGCCAAATCCTCACCAGACTATGCTGACGATTCATGTCTAAAACCTTGTAATCCAAGCGCGCTTCTTGAGCTCCCGTTACATCTGGTTTGACCACCTTGACCAGGTTCTTCTGCCCATCCTTTAAGAGGTAGTTGCGCAGACTCCCCGAAACAAGCTCGGGATGCCCTACTACAACGGCTAAATAACCGCGGCGAAAACTCCCCTGGCGAATTTGCTCTGAGAGACGGCTGGCTGCCTTTGAGGTCTTCGCAAAGACCATCACGCCACCAACCGGACGATCGAGCCGGTGCACCAAGCCTAAGTACACATTCCCCGGCTTATTGTATGTATCCCGAATATACTCCTTGAGCAGTGTCAAGAGATCTTCATCACCTGTGACATCGCCCTGCGATAAGAGATTCGGCGGCTTTACGACCACCAAAAGATGATTGTCTTCATATAGAATCGGTATTTGGCTCATGGTTATCCCCTCAAAACTCTTTCTGGGCAGCTAAGGGCATTTTTCGATCATCCCCGCAAATCGGGGTTGTCACTCGCAAGATCAAAGGTGCCTGTCTGCGCTTATAGTCATTGTTGTCAATGGTGCGAACTACCCAGCGCACCGTCTCCTCGTCAAAACCCTCGCTGATGATGTCCGCTATGCCTAGGCCTTCGTCTAGATATAGTTTTATGATGCCATCGAGAACATCATAGGGAGGCAAAGTCTCGTCATCCCTTTGATCCGGCCTTAGCTCCGCAGATGGCGGTTTTTCGATGGTATTCCAGGGAATGATCTCCCGCTCCCGGTTAATATAGTAGGCCAGTTGGTAGACCATTGTCTTATAACAATCAGCAAGGGGGGCTAATCCACCGCTCATATCTCCATACAAGGTGCAATAGCCCACCGCAAGCTCGCTCTTATTACTGTTGGCCAAGACCAGACCGCCGAACTTGTTCGAGAGGGCCATCCACTGGTTGCCCCGCAGACGGGCCTGGATATTTTCTTCCGCCACATTCATCTCTGTCTCCGCAAAGGGTTCCCGTAAAGAAGCCAAGGTCGCCTCATAGAGCTCGGTGATGGGCAGGATATCAAACCTAATTTGCAGGTTCTCGGCTAAAGCCTGTGCGTCATCGACGCTTCCCCCACTAGAAAAGGGACCGGGTTGGGATACCCCCCAAACATTCTCTGGGCCAATGGCTTCCGCTGCGATGCATGCAGACACGGCGGAATCAAGTCCGCCTGAAAGCCCCAGAATGACCCCTGTCATTCCGCTCTTGCGCAGATAATCACGGAGGCCCAAGACCAATGCCTCAAAAACCTGCTCTGTTTCATCCCGAGGTTTTGGGGTAAAAGCGTCCATGGACATCGCGGGTTCGATCGACGCTCCGCCTATCTGAAACTCCGGCAGTATAACTCCAAATTGACCCGACCTATCAACGGCACAGCTTCTGCCAGCGAAAACTAGGCCATCATTACCCCCTACCTGCGCGGCTCGCAGGATCGGTACTCTTACAGACTGGGCTAGGGTAGCAATCCCCTCGAGATCCGGAACATCATCCCCCACCCGGAAAGGAAGGGCTGCGAGATTAAGGATCAAATCCGCACCTGCTTCCTTCAGTTCTTGGACCTGGTCTTGATCAAGCTCGCAGCCAAGACTGAGTCCTATTGCCTGCTCACCAACTTGAACAAGACTTGAAGCGCTACCAGGACTAAAGTAGGCAGTCTCATCAAAACCCTTAAACTTGCTCAGCTTCCGCTTACGGTGTATGCCCAGAGTTTTGCCATCCCGCAAGACTGCGGCTGCGTTATACAGCTTATCCTGCTCAAACCAGGGCAAACCGAAGATCATTGTTGTCTCGGGGTGGGTTTTCGTGAAGACACCAATCTCTTGGAACATCGCCTCAACACGCTGCAAGAACGCAGGCTTGCGCAGCAGATCCTGGGGCGGATAGCCTGTCAAAAAAAGCTCAGGAAAGACAATTAGTTCTGCCTCAGGATTAGCTTGCACAATCTGGCGTAGGATCACAAGATTACCCTCTAGGTCTCCTACCATGGGATTCACTTGCGCTAGGTACGTTTTCATACTTTGATCACCTTTCTGGCTGAGGCCTTGTCGATTTGATCAGGCTCAGCCTATGAGACTCTTCCGAATCTAGCCCTGCAAACTCCCGCCGCAAGAACCACAATGTCACCATCGTAGCCACTACATCCGCGAAAGGATAGGCTAAAAAGACGCCTTCTAGACCCCAAATGCGGGGTAAGATCAGAATCAGGGGGATCAACATCAAGACTCGGCGACTCAGGGACAAAAATGCCGCTTTCTTTGGTTTGCCCAGAGCCTGAAAGAAGTTCGCTCCGATGATTTGCACACCAACGATGGGGAAAGACACCATAACAATCTTCATGGCCAAGCGGCCAAGCTCCATCAACTCCGCATCGTGCTTCCCAAACAAACTCACCAACCCAACGGGGAGTAAACGAGTAGTCAAAAAACCCAAGAGGGAGAGGATGGTTGCCCCCGTTGCTGCATAGATCAATGTTTGCTTCACACGATCGTATTTCTTAGCACCGTAGTTGAAACCAAGAATCGGTTGGGACCCCTGATTAATGCCAAAAATAGGCATCAAGAACAAGGTGTTAACGCTAAAGACGATCCCCATGGCAGAAATGGCTAAGTCTCCTCCATAGTGGGCCAGACTCTGATTTAGGATCAAAGTTTGCAGACTACTGGCCAATTGCATAGCAAAGGGCGCAAAGCCAATCGATACAATCTGCAGGGTCACGGGCCAGGTAATCTTGTAAACCTTGCGCAAATCCAAATGCAACTGGCTCTTACCCCGGAGAAAGAAAGACAGTACCCACACGCAAGAAACTAGGTGCGAAAGGACAGTGGCGAATGCTGCGCCTGCCACGCCCCAGCCTAATACATAGATAAAGATGGGGTCTAGGACGATATTTGTAATGGCACCGATCAACATGGTGGCCATGGCAATTTTTGGGCTCCCCTGGGCCCGAATCATGTGGTTGAGGCCAAAGCTAATGGCCTGAAAAACGGTGCCACCGAGGATAATGCGGAGGTAATCCCTAGCATAGGGCAGAACGGCCTCACTAGCTCCTATCAGACGCACTAAGGGATCCAAAAAAACAAGGCCAGCCACAGTCATAATAAAAGAAACTAGAACCAGAAGTCCCACAGCATGACTCATAATCTGCTCAGCCTCTGCCTGCCTGTCCTCGCCGAGCCGAATCGATATCAGGGCTGTGGCACCCAAACCTATGAGCATGGCAAATGCCATCTGTACAAGCATGACGGGGAAAGCTACAGTCAAGCCTGCTAAACCAAGAGCCCCTACCCCATTCCCCACGAAGATGCGGTCAACCACATTGTAAAGAGCTTGTACCAGCATGCCTACGATGGCTGGTAAGGAGAAGCGTATTAAGAGGGGCAAGACTTTTTCTTGCCCAAGACGTTCGGTACGATCCATTCAACAATCACCTTTTCTATGGATGTTTCGCTTGGCAAAACTCCACGACGGTTCCGAAGGAACCATCAGTCGAGCTCGCGATGCCTTGAACTCGCGTTAATACCACTTTCGCCAAGGCGCTGAACCAACGCCAGGGCAATGGCCACAGAACGATGCTGGCCGCCTGTACAGCCAATACCAATCGTTAGCCGGGCCTTTCCCTCTTTGGCGTAGTTGGGCAGCAGATCCCGTACTAATGCGGTAAATTTCTCCAAAAAGAGCTGTGTAATGGGAAAAGCCAGCACATAATCGGACACCGTCTGATCGGCTCCCGTCATGGGACGCAGTTCATCCACATAAAACGGATTGGGGATAAAACGCACGTCAAAGACAATGTCCGCATCGACAGGAGCACCATATTTATACCCAAAGGAAAAAATATCGACCAGCAACGAATCTTGGAGCGGTGAGCCCAAATAAATTTCGTTAATCCGCGCCCGTAGATCCATGGGTCGCAGGTCGGTCGTATCAATAATTACATCGGCCATTTCCCAAGCTTCGGACAAAAGGAGGCGTTCTGCAGCAATGTTCTCCGCAATACTTTCGGCCTTCGTTTGACCCTTGACCAAGGGATGTAACCGTCGTGTCTCACTGAAACGCTTAATGAGAACCATATCGCTACAGTCTAAGAAGATCAGATGGTAGGAATGACCGCTCTTCTCCAACCACTCTAAGGAACTCCGCAAATCGGTGAAATACTCCCGCACCCGGATATCAATTGCTATGGCGTACTGGCGAGCAGCCTGGCTTTTCCCGTGCAGTTCTACCAAGCGAGGTACAAGGTCTGGTGGAAGATTATCAATGCAGAAGAAATGCAGGTCTTCGAGGACCTTCATCGCTTGGGTCTTGCCCGCCCCGGATAATCCTGTGATGATCACGAAATCTACATCCTTCAACGAGACGCACCACCTAACTCCATGATCTTCAGGACAGCCTGGAAAACCCCATCCTGATCATTGCTACTCGTCACCAAGTCCGCTTGCTCCTTAAGGCTTGGGTGAGCGTTACCCATCGCGACGGAAAAACCAGCCCTCTTCAGCATGGCAAGATCATTCTCCCCATCGCCAAAGGCCACCATGTGCCGAAAATCTATCTGTAAGAGCTCACCTACAATCTCTAGACCCTTTGCCTTGCTAGCCCCGGCATCGACAATCTCCAGATAGTGAGGGATAGAAAGATGGGCCGCAACGCTGCGAACATCGCGGTTTAGCCTGCGCTGGGCCTTAAGAATGGCGTCTTGGTCTCCCATGAACAGGACTTTATGGGCCGTATCGACCCTCCGCAAATCCCTGATCTCTGGTTGCCAACTCACCATGTTCGCCTCATGGGTGGACCAGGGGTTGCTTGCGTCAATGAACCAATTCCAGCCTGAGTAGACGTTGACACTTAAGCCCGCCTCTTGCCCGATAGCTACAACCGCCTGAGCAGCTTCCTTTCCCATGGGTTTCTCATAGAGAACTCGCCGGTCTTGAACAATAAAGGCTCCATTCAAACTGACATACAAAGGTGCTAGATTGAGTTCCCTGGCAATGGGATCAATTGCCCTGGGCGAACGGGCGCTGGCCAGCATAATGGGGGCTCGAAGCTTGCCTTTTGCCAAGAGCGTCATCGCCTCTATGGTGGAGGGCAAGATTTTGTAGTCCGTGGTGAGAAGTGTTCCATCAATATCGAAGGCATAAAGTCTAGGGTCTAGCATCGTCAAAGCTCCTTTAATTTCATTCTGCTATCTTCCACAACGAGTAGCATCTCCCTGCAATGAAAAAAGACCCCTTAAGAAAGGGGCCTATCAGAAGCCTTACCATCGATCCCACGATGGCGTTGGTGGCTGGTAGAGGTGGGAGTTGTCCTGTAGCGTAAGATTTCTTCCGTAGACCAAAATCGTTGGTCCGGGTACTTCGTTTTGATAGTAATTCCAGTAGGCATCATCGCTATACTTGTAGAGGTTGAAAGAAAAGACCGTAGCATCGATGCGGGGCTGCGGCGCCCACATGGATAATAGCATGTAGGGTTCAATTCTTTCTATTCTCCTCTGCTCCTCGGCGTACCTAAAGCCACCCTCCACCGTGCGGACTTGAATCCGTCCGGTATCCTCAGGAGCGATCCCCCGATAGTATTCATCTACCATGAGGTAGGGATTGCGTGAATCCTCTGCAAAGAAACCAAGATCCACTCGTATGATCACTTCGGCTTGGGAGCGTACCACGTAAGAGTTGGGCACAAAAATCTCCTGGGTCTGTACCTCGATGGTGGCAGTGCGATCCCAGGTGCTGGCCTGAATTGCCAGTGGCTCTCCTCGCCAGGTCGAACCCAAGTTAAAGGCCTCCACGAGCACCGTACGGGCCGGTACAACAACTGTCCGATCTAAAAAGAACGGCCGCCAGTGTTGATCCCAGCCTTCAGAGGCAATGGTAACACTCTTGCGCGAGATTGACTCGTTGGCTAGAGCCACCTTTACGACGTCTCCTTCGAGCCAAGCCACTACAGCTACATCACCTAGATAGCCATCCCGTAGTGTGGCTAAGCCAGGAGCGCTCACCACA
>CAZAJB010000034.1:0-23389 GCA_964485345.1 uncultured Clostridiaceae bacterium | reverse complement strand
TATAAGTATGGCATGAACAGATCCGCATTGCGCGCAACCCCTCCGCCAAGGACGATCACCTCAGGATCTAGTACTGTTGCGATATTGACAATCGCCAAGGCTAGATAACTGGTAAACTCCCGGACAACCTCCTGGGCTAGGGGGTCCTTTTGGCGTGCTTTCTGAAAGACCTGCCTCCCATCAAGATCGCCTGGCAAGACGGAATGCTTCGCCCCATAGGCCTCTTCATAAAGCTTAGCCACCCCGGTTCCACTGGCAAATCCTTCAAGATATCCAAAGCCTTGGAACGCTTTGCCTAGCTGGGAGCGGTCGGTGACCATATTGCAGACCTCGCCCGCGGCGTTGTTGGCCCCTGCCAACAACTGGCCGTTGATGATGATTCCAGACCCTAATCCGGTGCCAATAGCTAAATAGACCATGGGATCTGCACCTTGCCCCACTCCATGATGATACTCACCCATGGCCTGCTGGTTCACATCGTTCTCCACATGGACGGGAAGTCTCAAGTCACCCTTTAGGTCTTCAGCAAGGGCGACGTCCTTCCACTTCAGAGCAGGTGCCCACGTCACAACTCCTGACCTGGATACAACGCCAGGAACGCCAATTCCTACCCCGTCAATCTGTTCGTGGCTCAGGCCCGATTCGGCAATCAACCTTCGAACATGGGCAAGTAGATTCTCATATACCGCCCGGGGCCCCATTTGGGCCTTTGTGGGTTCTTCAATTTGATGGATGAAACTGCCCTTGGCATCTAAGACTGCTCCGACCATTTTTGTTCCGCCCAAGTCAATACCAATCGTATATCTAACATCACCCAAGCCAAACAGCTCTCTTTCTCTGCTCGCATGAGGCGCCATGCAATCATTCTGCCTCTTCTCGCTCCTCGCCATCCTGCCCACCTACACTCAACCAGGACCACAGAGCATCAAGGACACCAATCTGCGCAACGCGAATGGCCCCGCCTTCACTCCCTGCTGGGGATTCCACAACTGCAGTCGTCATGACAACGTCACTCTTTTTTGCAATAATCGACTCGGGGTAGTTCGTTAGACCTATCACCGAACACCCCTGGGACTTGGCAATGCGGACTGCTTCATCGACGGTCCGAGTCGATCCCGAATGGGAGATGGCAAATAGGACATCTGAGGGTCCCATACGGTTTAGGATCAATGGAATCGCCACAAAGTCGTTGGACCCCTGGCTATTCATCCCCATTTTAATTAGGTTGTAATTACACAGGTCGGCCACTGCTGCCGTGCCGCCTGTCCCAATCACGAGAATTGATCCGGCGTTTTTCAATAAGGCAGCTGCCTTAATGACATCACTGGTCGATAAGACACGAAGGCTATCCTCAATCGATCCGATCATACGATGTCGAACAGCTTCAAACAATGCCTCTGGACTATTCCCTAACTCCAGAGAATCATAGGTATACCGGACATTCCGCGCCAGATCCTGTGCCAGACCCAGCTTGAGATCGGCATAACCGGAAATGCCAATCCTCCTGCACAAACGAATAATGGTAGAACTACTCACCCCAACCTTGGTGGCCAGTACGTCAATGGGCAGCCTAACGACCTCTTCAGGATAGTTCTTCACAAAATTAGCCACGCGTTGCTCTGCTCGCCCCAGGTGATCATATACGCCGTTGATCCCGAGGAACACGTCGCCATGTCCCGATAGATACTCGCCTATGGCCTTCGACACAAATATCAACTCCCCATTGCTTGTGCTAGCTCCGCATGGATGATGGCATTTGAGGCCAGGATTTCCTTGCCCCATAAATCAAACGCAGCGCCAGAACAGCTCGTTACCTTACCTCCCGCCTCAGTCACAATCAAACTACCAGCGGCAATATCCCATACATTGACGTTGGCCTCCCAATAGCCATCAAACCTTCCGCATGCTACGTTACACAGGTCGAGGGCGGCAGAACCTGTCCGCCGCACTCCTTGAGATCGTTTCGTCACTTTCTCAAATTCCACCATATTATCACGTTCTGTTGTGCGAACATCATAAGGAAATCCGGTAACGAGCAGGCTTTGCTCTAAACAGGTGGTTGATGAGACCTTGATTCTGTTACCATTGAGGAAGGATCCCTGTCCCCTTTCGGCGGTAAATCGTTCGCCCGAGGCTGGGTTATACACGACGGCAAGGATCACTTCACCTTTGTGTGCCAATGCCACAGATACGGCAAAATAAGGGACCCCATGGACAAAATTCGTGGTACCATCCAGCGGATCAATATACCAGACGTAATCACTCTTCTTCGTATCCAAGCAGCCATTTTCCTCACCAACGATGCCATGGTCGGGAAACTCTTTCCTCAACCGCTGAACAATATACTCCTCCGATCCCCGGTCCGCGTCGGTGACAAGATCGATCTGTCCCTTCTGACTCACCGTGAATCCAGACTGCAGCTTGGCCAGTATAAATTCGCCAGCATTGTCTACAATGTCAATAACCTTTTCCACTAAAAGCATGGAACACCTCCGAAACTATTCTACCTTGTGGACCTTAATGAACGGCACCTTATCAGCAGCGAGAATTTCAGCCACAAGGTTAGAAGGTCCTTCGATGTTGATAACATTGTCTCGAAGTGTCACTTCAAACGTAGCATTAAGATCAACAGTTAACCGCACATGATCCTTTATCTCTACTACCCACTGGGTAGCCTCCTTGGTCACACTAACAGTGAATCCATTAACTTGCACATTATCCACGGCCATACTCTCATACCTAGTTCGCAGAGGAGAGAAGCGGAAGCCATTTGTCACAGGTTCGATGCCTAAGAGATGGCGGATGATTAAGTCGACATAGAGAGTTCCCCAGCCCTGGAAAGGTAATCCCACGTCCTGACCTGTGACAGAGTCGCAATACTCGTTGCAGAAGTGTTGTCGCGTGGACTTGGCCAGATATTTGTCTAAGATCATGGCTGCTTCTTGGGGATGTTGGTCTTTCAATCCATAGATAAAGGTCCAGGTAATTTGAGGCCAATTAGCACCACGCCAGAAATCGCTGCTCTTAAATGTCGGCTCAGACATACTTACCGACGGCACAGGGCAATCGGAGTTGAACTCTTTTTCAGACAAAAGGTAATCGGTAACGAGACGCTCCCGTGTGCCATCATCGGGCCAATCGGTGATCAAGGGCAGGAGCCCCGAAAACGCCTTGACGTGTACTTTCGTACTATCGCCGGCCCAAACGTCGTAGTAAAAGCCATCCTCTTCGTCAAGCATCAGTTCATTCGCAGAGCGTTTGGTTAGTTCCATCCGCTCACGCAAGTACTCAGGAGGCTCCTTCTCAAGAACCCGAGCCATTTCGAGTATCGTATTGCGTAGAAGATAGACAAATACATTGAAATCCACTTCTTCAAGGGGTGGATCCAAGAGACGATTACGATGGACAGAGTCAAATTTGGGACTGTTATCCGTGCCTGTTTCCCAAATATGGTAGACATTGCTTAAGCCGCGGCGTCCAAGATCGCGGTATTTCCACAGCCACTGCTCGTAGCGGAGTAAAGGCTCATAGAAGAACTCCAAGAGTTCCACGTTACCATATTTCTTAAAAATCTCCATCAGCGAAATACACAAGACTGGGGGCTGCGTTGCAGCCGTAGTCAGGGCATCGGTCTCCATCCATTCCCGTCCATTTACATCATACAAGAATAACTCATAGGGAATCATGCCCGTGCGCCACTGATTGAGTACGAAGTTCTTTAGTTCAGACTCTGCTGGCATGGAATCATTGAACCAAATCCAAGGAATGGCATGAAAGCCGGAGTCCCAAAAGAACTGATTGTAATAGTGGAACTTGTTCACCGAGGTAAACGGATACTTAAAGCGGGGATCGTCGAACTGCATCTGATTGCAAAAAAGCACAAACCAACTCTTGTAGTAAGCATCCATCAAGTTCTCGTGCTTCGACTCAAACACAGGGACCTTAGATAAGAAATCTGCCCAGGCTGTCTGCCGTGCCTCACGCAAGGCATCAAAGGAGGAAGTCTCTTTGTCTGCTTTGAGGGTGAAATAGATCCCAAATTCATAGGCCCTATCCTTTTCAACCCTAATTGTCTTCTCGGCGCAATACCCTAAATTACGGCCGCTCGCCTCCACAGTCCCTTCCTCGGTTACCTGCCTCATTTCCTGTTCGACCCAATATCGATATCTTTTTTTGGCATTAAAGGTGTTAAAGTACAGTTTCTTTGCGACATCCTCTTCGCCTAGTGGGCTGAGCGTACGCCGAGCAAAATCCTCCGAAAAGGACAGCTGCATTGCTATTTTGTCTCGCCAGTCTATCTTGAGCTGGCCGGGTAAGAATTGGCCTGAGATCGTTTTTTCCTCTTGCCAATGGTAAGGTACCCCCTGCGGCGACATGAGAACCCCGCCCGAAACCCGGAGTATCAGATCGAGGGAATCGGGGGTAGCATCCTGCAGATGAACTACCAGCCTCAAGGCCACATCATCACCATGAACAACCAGCTCCTCCTCTACGCGAATGCTGTCATTCTCAAAGGTTCGCGTATGAGAAACCGGAGTGTGTGCCGCATGAATCTGAGCTAGCTTCATGGGCTGGCCCGATGGCAGAACAAACTCCACCTCAGCCATGGGTTGACACTGCATCACAGATGCAACAAAAAGCTCTGCAATGCCTGGAAAAAGCTGTTCATCCGTCTTCCTGAGTGCGATCAGGTTGCCAAACTGTTCTACTACGTCTGCAGCAATGTTATATTCCTTCATCTTAATCCTCCCCTGCAATCGGACATAAGGTGCTAAATCTGAGTTGTACTTGTTCCCCTTCGCTATGAAGATCATCGAAGGTTTCCCAGACAAGTTCGGTTTTGTCTGCAAGTCTCACCACATAGCGCTTGAGACTGCCAATATAGTACCTCTTCACAATGGTTCCCTTGGCATGATAGTTGTCACCCTCAACAACGCGAATTGTTTCAGGTCGAATCATCATCTCGGTCTCACCAGGCGCTGCCTTCCTTGTCAGGATCTTCTCATCGAGCTGAACACGGAGGTTAGCTCCAGGCATCTCAAACCAGCCTTCCGGTGTAACCTGGCCCTGCACAAAGTTGGCCTCACCGACAAAGCTGGCAACAAAGTGATTGCCAGGTCTTTCATAGACTTCCTCGGGTGCCCCTACCTGCTGCAAATCGCCTTTGTCCATCACTGCAATTCGATCTGAAATCTCAAGGGCCTCTTCCTGGTCATGGGTGACATACACCGCGGTAATGCCCAAGCTGCTTTGGATCTCCCTGATTTGTTTGCGGAGCGAGATTCGAAGCTTGGCGTCAAGATTAGACAAAGGCTCATCGAGGAGCAAAAGCTCTGGATCAATTACGATGGCCCTAGCAATGGCTACACGCTGCTGCATACCCCCGCTAAGCTGGCCTGGATGATGCTTTTCAATACCGGCCAAGTCAACCACACCCAAGGCCCATTTTACCCTGTCGCTAATATAGCTTGCGGTTTTTTTGCGAACGCGAAGACCGTAAGCTACGTTATCAAATATGGTCATATTCGGCCATAACGCGTAGTTTTGAAACACAAAGCCGATATTGCGCTGCCACGGAGGAATGTTCGTCACATCACGCTTGTCATAGAATATCCGTCCGCCATCAGCCTGGTAGAAACCGGAGATGATGCGCAGAAGCGTTGTCTTACCACAACCAGATGGCCCTATGATGGTAAAAAACTCCTGGGGCTCAATGGCAATATCCACCGCATTCAACACTCTTTTCTTGCCAAATACCTTGGACACTTTTTCGATCACAACTCCGGCCGCGTTAACGTTAGAAGTAGGTTGCAAAGGAGTCCTCTCCCTTCGAGTTCATTCTTGTCTTTTTGGTTATCACATACAATGGAACGTACAAAATAATCATCAAAAGCACAGTCATGGCCGAAGCCACACCAAAGTCTGACCCTGCCCGCGTCGTGTTTTCAAAGATGACAGCGGTCATCGGTTTCCATGGCGGACGATAGAGGATAATTGTGGAGCTAATCTCCGTCATAATCTGCAAGAAAGACAGGGTGGCACCGGAAATGACACCGCCCATCATGAGCTTCAAGGTAATGTCGCGGAAACTCCTTGCCGGTTTTGCACCCAGGCTTTTGGCCGCCTCCTCCAGGTCCGGATGGATTTGGTAGAGCACTGCCTCAGCAGTCTTGACAGAATAGGGAAGTTTTCGAACGAAGTAGGCTAAAACAAGGATAAACCAAGTCCCCGTAATTAGGAGCGGCGGCTGGTTAAAGATCATGACAAATCCAATGGCCAGCACTGTACCTGGTACGATGTAAGGCATCATGACCATGAAATTCAAGAAACTGGCAAGAAAGCGATATTTCTTCCGAACGATAACATAGGCTATCGCTACGCCAAAGACAACGTTCAAGATGGTCGTGATGACTCCCAAGAATAAACTGACGCCAATGGAACCCATCTCCAGCCGAAACATTCGACTGTAGTTGCCTAGAGAAAAAACGGGTTGTACAATGCCTGAACTCCAGCGTAAAAAGGAGGTGACGAGAACCGTCATATGGGGCACAAATGCCATAAAAATCAACAAGCCGGAAAAAGCGAGGATCGCTGCCTTCTGCTTTTTGGGTGGCTTGATCAAAGCAATGGATTTTGATGCAATCGAAGCATAGGACTTTTTGGCTAAATAGAGACGCTGGGCCATGAGTATGAGACTGGAGATGGTGATCATAATCATACTTCCGGTACTTGCGATAGAGTAATTGGTACCAACCTCACTCATGAACTCTTGATACACTAATACAGGCAGAACACTTAAATTCAGGGAAATTACCGCCGGTGTACCAAAATCGGAAAAAGCAGTCATCATGCCAAGATACACACCCGTGATAATGCCCGGCATGGCCAACGGAATAATAATATTGAACAAGGTCTTCCTTTTGTTCGCCCCCAAACTCATGGAGGATTCAATCAGGGTATTATCAATGGCTGTAAAGGAATCGTAGGTCATTAAGAAAATCAAGGGAAAGATTAGCCAACTGATTACCCAAATCACACCGTGAATACCTACAATGGTAAAATTCAAGCCCAGGGCTCTTGTGAGAATACCTTGGCTGCCCAAAAGCATTCTCCAAGCATATCCACCTAAGAAAGGAGGAGATACGGAAGCCATGGTAATAAGAGTAACCATCCCTTCTTTTCCAGGAAAATGATACCGCGCAAAGAAGTAGGCCAATGAGACACCCAGACATGATGCTAATAGGGACGCGGACACCGCCACAATGAGACTGTTCTTGATGGCATTGACATAGCGGCTGCGGCTCAAGAACATCCGGAAATTGTCAAGCCCGTGGGTCGGTTCACGATCCACAAGGTTTAGGTAGGCTCCCTGTGCGTGACTTGCGACGATCCCAGAAGAATCATGGCTAACTAGGGATAATGGATCGGGAATTACGACAGGCGCAAAGAGAGATTGCCTAACGGTCTCTTGCGACAGGGTTACGTCAAATCCATCCCCATAGACCCGAATCTGCTGACCGCCAATCATCTCGGCCTCAATCGTCGAGCCAGCAGCAGGCTTGATGGAAACTGCCTGGTCACCGATGGTCTCAAGAGCAAAAACCGCCCGATCATTACGATAGATGGTTAATCCTCCTTCTCCCGGAGAAACGGTATAGCCCACAGTCGAGCTGTCTATACTCTCAAGGGGCTTATCAACGGCAGTACGCACTACAACTTTGCCCGGCTCTTGTTCAAGCGATGCGACAAAGATGCTGTACTGTGGCACAAGGACAAGAAAGATCAAGACAATGGCTATGATTATGCTGAGAATCAACCATGGATCCCTCAGCTTAGGAATAAATGATTTCATTGAAATACACCTCACACTTTGATCCCAAGGTGAACCGAATGCCCTCGGGCATTCGGTTCAGTCAAGTTCTTGCTATTGTGCTTCTATCAGTTGATTGAATTTATCGGTTACAACATCTCTAGGCTCAGCTGCATAGAACAGATTTAACCCTTCGAGCTCAGGCAAACCGCCAGGAGGCTCAACATCGGTACGGACTGAACGGCGTTTTACGATGCCAGCTGCAACTTCATGAACTTCTTTCGTTCCGAGGAACTCCATGAATATCTCAGCCAGTTCAGGATTGGGACCATTCTTGACCAGTCCATAGGCATCCATCTGCATGGTTGCTACGTCTTCAGGATAGATGATCTTGATATTGACTCCCGCTTGCTCCCATTGCACTCCAAGGTCCTCGTTAATCCAGCCAATGGCCAATTCTCCATCTTTAACTGCATTAAACATAGCATCCGAACCATTGGTAACGCTTAGATACGGAACGAGATCCGCAACGAAGTCCCAGCCATGAGCTGTGGCAATACCGCTGGCGATGGTCCAGCCGGTGGAGGAAGTATTCGGTGCTGCAAGGGCGATACCACCGTGTGTTTTCCACAGTTCGCCTTTTTCTAAGAGTTCTTGCACGGTCGATGGATAGTCTTCAGCACTTACCAATCGAGTGTTGACAATCAATGGCTGCACAAAAATTGTAAATGGCTGCCAGATGTTATTGGGATCGTAGGTCTGGAAGTTGGCCCTTTCGGGATGATCGTAGGGAGCAAAGATTGCGGCTTCCCGATCGTAGGTCAAAGGATCCCCGCCAAACATAACGTCGGCAGCAGGATTGCCGATCTCGGCCCTTAACCGCGAAAATAGCTCAGGCGTACCAGCATGGACCCTGACAACATTGATATTGGGATACTTTTCGCTGAATAGTTCTAGGATAGGTCCGGTGATTTCTGGCCCAGACGCGCTGTACACAACAAGTTCACCTGCAGGCTCTGCTGCAATTGCACCGAGAGCCATGACGCTTACGACCAATAAAGTGATAGCCAATACAAGTGTTTTTTTCATCTCAAATCCCCCTTATTACTTACTAACCTTAAACGCCTACCTGTTACACCTCCTTGGGACTAGCGGATCCGTTGCGTTGTTGATTGATTCTGTAGTCCACTTCTAAATAATTAATTCTTCACTATGTCGCATTTTCCTTCTTATTTTCTACTGGTAAATGAAACTTTTTTCGATTTACTTTGCTTAGCTGGGCTTTCGGCTCTCGGCGGGGGAAGGTTGCACCCCCTGGGCGACAAAAAAAAGAGTGGCAGCCTGACTGTCACTCTTCCTCTTTGCTCACTCTCCGACTTGAACCCACTTTTTCTCACGCTGACTCTTTAGGATCGCTTCCGTAATCAAGAGCTCTCTGTGACCCTCATTGAAATCAGGCAGAGCTACCGGCGACTCCTTCCCCTGCTTCTTCAATGCCAACGCATGGTAGAAATCGGTAAAGAGATTAAAGACCGCATCATAATATCCCATGGGGTGACCGGTGGGTAGCAAGGCATAACGCTTACTTGAACCCTGCTGTAGCTGGGGACTTTCCATAAGTACTTCATTGGCCCGATCCCGGTGCCCAATCCAAAGCTCTGTCGAGCGCTCATGATTCCACTGCAAAGCCGATTGGGAGCCGTAAACCTGCACATCGATGGCGCACTTCTTACCCGCTGCCAATTGACTGACAGTAAACACCCCAGATGCGCCATTGGCAAAGTGCAGCAACACTGAGCCATAGTCTTCTACCTCGACAGGGAACTCGTGAAGCCCATCCTCTCCTTCCGGTTTCTTACGGATAGGCAGAGTTGTCTTGAGATCGGCCATCACCTCTGTAATCCGAGAACCAACCATGAACTGGGCTAGGTGAAACCAGTGACTGCCTATGTCGGCAATGACATTGGAGTCGCCTGCAACCGACTGCTCCAAGCGCCAATCATAGTCCGTATCATACAGGAGCCAATCCTGCAGATAGGAACCCATGACAGTATAGACTTTACCCAACTCCTCATTTCTGATGCGCACCGCCGCTTCTTGCACAGCGGGATAGTAGCGATAACAGAAATTGATGGCGGTGAGTACATCCTTCGCCTTGGCTAACTCTAGGAGCGCTCGCGTTTCTTGTGACGTACGGGCTAAGGGTTTTTCGGAAAACACATGTTTGCCAGCGTTAATGAAATCGTGGTTTACCTGAAAATGCATATGGTTTGGCGTGCAATTGTGAATCACATCGATCGAGGAATCCTCGAGCAAAGTTCGGTAATCTGATGTCACCGTCGGGATAGCATGCTTGACTGCAAGATCCTCGAGTGGACCCAATCTTCGCCCGGCTAGAGCCACCACTTTCACTCCTGGAATTCGAAGGAGCGTTTCTAGATGCACCTTTCCTATGTAACCCAGGCCAACGATTGCTATCTTAATCACGTTAGGAGACCTCCCTCGTTTTTGTCCAGAAAAGCTACAAACTCCGAGATCGTATTAATAGGATGGGGGACCATAATCCCAGAGCTACCAACGTCACCAGCCTCATGAGAATCCGAACCAGCTATCATGCGAATAGAGTGTTCTACAGCAAATTCCCTGGCCAAATGATTGCGGGAATTATGGCGAGGATGTCCGTTAAAGACCTCCACACCGTCTAAGAGCTTGGGGTCAACCCGCTCCATTCCATTTCGAAACGGATGGGCCTGATAGATCCGAATGCCTGTGCCTTGAATAATGTCGCGAAATCCGCGCAGACCGACCCTATACAGAGCCGGATGTTCTAGTAAGAACGTTTCGTCAAATCCATACACCAGGTAATCGTTGTTGCTTTCCGAAAAGCGCATTTCCATACCCAATAGAACATTCAACCCAATCCTGCTACCTTCCTGCACAGCCAGGCGATAACCAAGAAGGTAACGTTCTACCTTATCAGGCCAGGACAGATCGGGGAACCGATCAAAGAAAAACGAATGAAAGTGGTCTGTGATCACAATGCCGCTATAGCCTGCTTCCTTATAGAGCCTAACCACGTCTGTTGCAGGAAGTTCACCACAATCGCTGGATTCACTAGTGTGAACATGAGTATCATATCGGTACATTTCCATTTGTAAAGCCTCTCTTCACTCCGCCAATGGACCGTAATTCTCGTTAAGTCTTGGTGCAACTAAGGTTTTTCTTAGGATGCAAGATCACTCAGACGAGCTACGGCGCTTGCTGCTATTCTAGACATAGATAGCACCATTGTCAACGCCCTTGCCAATAAGACCCTATCTTGGTCAGGCCTAGACAACTTAATAGAGCAAGTACGGCGCACAGGTCTGGCCAAACTCCACCGACTCTGCAGCCCAGTTGCGAATCACCTCTTGCGGCCCCTTACCACCGTCAAGCCCCTTGCAAACCTTATCGGTGCCCATCAGGCGGTCGATGCCAAATGGGAAAGCGCTACCCGGAACAAGTGCCCAGGCCGTTTCTGCAGGATAGAGGTGCACAATTGTACTCAGCAGGGTAAGGCCGGTCAAGCAGCTGTCAATGCACGCCCGGTCAGAGACAATGACTTGCACTCCACCACATTCCTGGCCCGCATGCTTCGAGAATGTGGGACCAAAGTAAGTAGGCCTAAAGAGCACGCCAGGGAGTTCTTTGTCCCCCAACTCTCTGACCAAGCGAAGAGGATCAATCCAAGGAGCACCCACGAACTCGAAGGGATTTGCAGTACCGCGTCCTTCGGAAAGATTGGTTCCCTCGAAGAGACAACCTCGAAATTGAGTACCATCTCACCGGTGACACCCGTGTGATTTGTGATGACACCTACTGTCTTGCCGGCAATTCGATCATACTCCTCCGACAGCAAGCGCTCTAGCCCACTCCGATACATTTGATCACCCAATCCGCCGCTATAGATCAAGCACGCCAGTTAACTCACCGAAGCTTTTTATGACATAATCCGGCATCGAATTTTGCACAGTTACCCTGGGATAGGCAGCTGCATTAAGATCCCTTGCGATTCCATCTTCAACAAGTTTTTTCATCATTGCATGCCCGATCCGTTCCTTAATTGGTAAACTGGCCACTGCCTCTGGCAAGTCATGATAAACCCACACCGTGGTGATCCCCACCTCATTTGCGCCCCATATATCATGGATGATTGTATCACCTATGTGAATATGAGGGCCTGGGTACCGCTCTTGTGGCTCAAGAAAAAACCCTGGTTCTGGCTTAGCAATCCCGTTCACCTCAGGTGTATAAATCTCATCGAAGAATTCAGCTACTCCCAGGGCCTCAAGTACGGGAAGCTGGTACTTGCGAAATCCATTTGTCAAAACCACAAGAGGATGTTCTGTGGTACTTAAATACTCTAAGGTCTCGTGAACCTCTGGGTATGCATAAATGTGCTCAGGCGTACAGAACTGCCGCACCAAAGCGGCCACGTCAATATGCCCAGTAAAACCAAGTCTACTAGCAACCAAGGCGATGATTTCATCCCAGTTGTAGGCATCCACCATCTTCCCTAGCCCCATACGATCTCGAGCTTCTGCGATAACGGATTTCATTATATCCTGGCGAGCCAGGCCTGTTTCTTGACTAATACGATACGTCACCTCTGGAAAAACCCCTGTGGAGAATGGGTTTTTCATCACAACACCATCAAGATCAAAAGTTAGGAGCATACATGAACCCTTTCTGTCTAAGCTACCCTTTCAGGGCGCCAACTGTGATACCTTTTAAGAAATACTTCTGGAACATAATGAAGATAATGATCATGGGAATTGCGGCATAGGTGGCTGCCGCCATGAGTAAGCCATACTGCATGGGTAGTTCCTCTTGCAAGAGAGCTAATCCCACTGGCAAAGTCCGCATTTTCGATGAATTTGTGATAATCAATGGCCATAAAAACTCGTTCCATTGACCCATAAACGTAAAGATACCAAGCACCGCTAACCCTGGCTTAGATAATGGCAGCACGATCCGCCTGAAGATCTGCAACTCCCCGCAGCCATCAATGGTTGCTGCCTCAATGAGGCTCGTGGGCAAAGTCGAAAGAAATTGCTTCATGAGAAACACACCAAATGGGCCGGCAATCCCCGGAAGAATCAAGCCCCAATAAGAATCTTGGAAATTCAATTTACTCATAATCAGAAACAGTGGAACAAGCGTTACTTGCCCAGGGATCATCATAGAAGCAATATACATATAGAACACGACATTGCTGCCAGGAAACCGTTTCTTAGCAAAAGCATAGCCTGCCATAGCACAGGTTAACACCTGCGCTCCAGTAATCGCCAAAGAGACAAACAAACTGTTCGTCGTCCAGCGAAGGACATCAGGTCTATTAAAGAACCGCTGAAAATTTACTAGAGTCGGGTTCGAGGGAAACCACTCGGGCGGAAAGGTCACAGCTAATGTTGGCTGTTGTAGTGCAGTAATGACCATCCAATAGAGGGGCAACAAAGATATTAGCGCTGTGCCCAGTAGCAGAAGTAGTATCACAAAGTGTCCGGGCCGGGTTTTCTTGCCATCAACGAACATAATCTTCCCATCCTTCCTAGTACTCTACATCCTCGCCCAGCCAACGGAACTGCACAATGGCAAAAGCTGCCGTGATGACAAATAACACCATAGCCATAGCTGAGGCCGGTCCGAATTGGAATTGCTTAAAGGCAGAATCATAGATCATGTAGACCATTGTCGTGGTAGAGAACTGGGGTCCTCCCTGGGTCATCAGATAGATGTTGGTAAACACCTGAAACGAGTTAATCGTACCGGTGATAACAAGGTACAATAGAGTTGGTTTTAAGAGCGGTAATGTTATGCGCAAGTACGTCTGCATCGGACCTGCGCCGTCGAGTTCGGCAGCTTCATAGAGATGAGCCGGGATACCATTCATGGCAGCCGAGAGGAGCACGATGGACGAGCCACCGCCCATGACAACCTGCATGAGTATGATGGCGGGCATGGCTGTTGCTGTATTACCCAACCAAGCCACGGCGTCCACCCCGAAAATGGCTAAGATATAATTGAGCAAACCAAAGGGTGGGTTATAGATCCACAACCAGATCATGGACAAAATGACCGCAGATGTTACATGGGGCAGATAGAAAGCTGCCTTAAAGAACGTCTGTATCTGTTTGCGGAAAGGAGAAATCAGGGCTGAAATAACCAAGGCTTTACCTAACCACAAGGGAACGAATCCCAGAGTGTAGTAAGCCGTATTCACAACAGACTTCCAAAAGATTGGGTCCGCAAATGCTTTCGTGTAGTTTGCCAAGCCAACAAACTCCACGCCCCACCACTGGTAATCCAACAAGGATAACACCATAGATACAATAACAGGTACAAGAAAGAATAGAGCATAAAGTGCGAAGTGAGGAAAAATGAAGAAATAGGCCCAGCGCTCTTTAACCACGTTTTTCCCAAACTGACGTAAGGCTACCAACCAAAAAACCCCTTTCATAAAATCTCATGCGGAACTCCTGAGAGCCCCGCATGAGATTTCTTGGTAGTGTGTTAGCTTCCAAATAGCACGCGATTTGCTTCGCGGGCAAAATCATCCAGGGCCTCTTGTGGAGTTTTCGTCCTAGAAAAAGCAGCTTCAAATGCAGCCTGCAAAAACGGATCTGCTGGAGAGAAGTTCAGATTCGTACTGCCAAAGTACGGAACGCCACCTTCAATTGCGTTCATATAGACACTGATCTCATCCTCAAACTTGCTGCCTTCGTAAATAACATCATTGACTGATTTGCGAGCCGTCACATACAATAGTGTTTTTAGAGATGCTGTGTTCTCGGCGTTAACCAAGAAGTTCGCAAACTCCATGACCTTATCCCGTTTTTCGTCGTTGGTTTGCCGGAAGACGATAAATCCGCCGCTCGTGTGATGAGCAATCTGGCCTACCTCTGGCAAATATGGATACGGTGCGATATGCACATCAAATGCATCCTGCAATTGACCTTCATTTACATAGCGGTCAATGCGGCCAATTTCGTATGGTCCACCATAGCCTATTGCGGTTCGTCCTTGATGGAAGAGGCCAATCACATCATAAATACCCATACCTTCAGCGCCACGGGGTGCAATCTCATATTCATAGATAGCATCAACCATGAACTGCAATCCAGCTACGCCTTCTGGGCTGTTTATAATGACCTCTGTTTCATCATCATTGAACATCCGCCCACCAAATACATGCAACCACGCCGTACTGTTCAGCAAGTCGCTGGCAGCGAAGGAGACTGCGAAGTTGTCATTCGTCCCATCACCGTCAGAGTCATAGGAAAGCTTTTTGGCAGTTTCCAAGAACTCGTCAAATGTCCAAGATCTAGTTGGTAATTCTGGTAAATCTACACCACGCTCAGCAAAAATCGCCGGATTGATCAACATGGCATTTCCCATTCCATTATTGGAGTTGTTCCAAGGGAAAACAAAATGCTTGCCATTAATGTAGCCTTTTTCGAGTGTGTAGTCATACCAGTCTTCCACATCTTCAGCTGAAATATAGGCATCGATGGGCTCAAGCAATCCCCGCTCTGCCCATTCGCTGCGAAACACGAGATCCTTCATCAAATCAGGTGTACGCCCCGCCAAAATTGCAGCCGAGATCTTTTCGCTATACCCCTGATTTGTCACAACCTCAAAAACCACTTCAACATCTGGATTGAGTCGCATGAATTCTTCGCTTGCCCAACGAGGAAAGTCCTCAGAAGTCGGTGACTGGGATTCATCCATTCCAGGTGGTGCCACCCTCCAAGGATTCGTCCACCAAGTAATTGTCGTCTTTGCGAGAGCAGTTCCGTAGATCCCTACCATTGCAACAATAATCATCAACAGGATCCATCCAGTTTTGCGGTTCATATTGTTCCCTCCAATCGATTTTTTGGTTTCGTTACTCCTGCGGCTGTAAGGCCCCCGCAAGATGTGCATCTTGACCTGTATACCACCTTCTTTCTCAGCACAAGTCTGTGGTCAACGTGACTCTTCTACACTGTAATAACAAATTTCGCCGACCTCAGCTGGGATCCTTCCTAAACAAGCCTTTTCGATAAACTTATTTTACAAAACTACCACCTTAACTAAAGGTTTTGCCTTAACCCAACCAAGATCGTCTCCATATTTAACTCAAAGTGCTTAGCAGCAAGAAGCAGCGCTCCCACCACGGGATCAAACTGCGGGAGTGTCAAGGTTTGCTGAGGCGCACTGCGGTGGATTTCTTCTTGCATGGGCACCAATAGCCAATCACCTGCAGCGAAGAGTCCTCCGCAAGCTCCCACTTTGCCAGGGAGCGCTGAGAGTTCAAGTTCCGCCAAAGCTGCAGCAGCCAAGCGCCCGAGGTGCCTCCCTGCTTCCCGCAAGATCTCACGGGAAAGAAGATGACCTTGATTCGCTAAGAGTGAAATTTCTTTACTGAATCCACCGATAAAGCCTCGATCCAAAGGCGTCCGGTACACGATGGAAATCAGCTCTTCTACCTGAGTAAGCCCAAAGTAATTGGAAACCGCTTCTAAGAGAAGCTGGTCTTGCCTGGAGCGACCATCATAGCCCCACATGACATGCTGTAAGGCCCGAAGCGCTACCCAAAAGGCACTACCCTCATCACCTAAGAGAAAACCCCATCCACCTGTGCGGCTACTTCGTTCACGGTGGATGCCATAGGCAATAGAACCCGTTCCAGCAATAACCACTACGCCGTCGTCACCACCTAGGGCACCATAGAGTGCAATTTGGCCGTCATGAGACACCACTACGTGGTCAAAGCCGCTCGCTTGAAAGGCCTGTCTAACCTCTACTCTTTCTCTTTCACGGCCTGCCCCAGAAACCCCCAAGGACAATAAAACGCCTTCTCTCTGTAGCGTCTGAAGATCAACGTCCGCCACTTGTAGGCACTCCCTCGCTGCCGCCAAGGTGGATGCCATGATTCCCGCAATCCCATTCACTGCCAGATTTGCCGGACCACCTTGGCCCGTCCCAAGGATGCATCCATCTAGAGTAGCAAACAGTGCCTTTGTTGATGTTCCGCCGCAGTCCACGCCGAGAATATGCATAGGCTATGCCCCCTGCATCACAAGTCTACGTTCTGACAGGGCTTCCTTGGTTCTGGAAACAGACTGCTGGGATTGCTCAAAGTCCACCAAGGCAACGGAAATAAATAGGGCATCGATCGTACTTAATTGTGCGATTCTCGAAGAAATGGCACCACAGCGCAAGATGTCTTCTTGCGAGGCGGTCAAGAGTACCAGATCAGCAACTGCGACCACCGCAGAGGCCGAATAGTTGGTAATAGCAATGGTGGTGGCCCCTGCAGAGCGGGCAGTTTGCAGAGCTTCAATAATCTCCTCGGTCTCCCCTGAATAGGAGATCCCCACGGCCACGTCTCCCGGTTTGAGGAGAGAAGCCCGAGTAACCTGCGTATGCCCATCAATAAAGGAGGCTGCCCGCAGGCCAATTCTGGAGAACTTCTGTTCCGCATCGAGGGCCACAAGGCCCGAAGCACCTATACCATAAAACTGGATTTCACCAGCTTTACTCACAGCCTCAACTACTTTCTTCGTCGCTTCGAAGTTGAGAACGCGGACGGTGTCTTGCAGGGCTGTAATGTTGGCCTGAAAGATTTTCTCCGTCACTGTTTCTACTGTATCGCCCAGTTCCACCTGACCATAAATGGGAGATGGCTTCACCGCTACATCCTGGGCCAAGAGAATCTTGAAATCTGGAAAACCCTTGTATCCCAGGCGCTTGCAGAATTTCACAATTGTGGCATCACTGACATCTGCTTCGCAAGCAAGTTCCGTGATCGACAGATGTACGATACGTTCAGGGTCCTTTAAGATGGCATCTGCCAATCGGCGTTCTGATGGGCGGAACTCAGGATATGAACTCCTTAGGTGCAGAATCGCGTTAGCCGTATCCCTCATTGGACATCCTCCTCCTTGGTTCCTTCGCTCCCCATGCCTTCTTTAGCCACGATCTGCAAGGCACGCCCCACAACGCCCTCCGCCCTAACCAAGAGGGCTTCCGCTGCCTCGAGCTGGCAATTAGCCTTGAGCATGACGATGGCGGTTTTAATGTTGTAGCTCGATCCTTCCAAGGTTCGACGTATGCTGTCTAAAGGAGCTCCTGTTACTTCATAGACAATCTGCTCGGCTCGTAACTTTAGCTTGGCATTCGTAGGCACCATATCCACCATCAGATTCTGATAGACCTTACCGATTTTGATCATGACAGTGGTACTTAGGGCATTCAACACGATTTTCTGGGCCGTACCCGCTTTCATTCTCGTCGAACCAGTGACTGCTTCTGGACCCACTACTGGAGCAATGGTGACATGGGCGATCTTCGACAACTCCGAGTGGGGATTACAGGTTAGTCCGATTGTGACCAAACCCATTTCCCTAGCCCTTTCCATGGGTCCTATAACATAGGGAGTACGCCCACTCGCGGCAATCCCCAATAAGGCATCTTTGTCCGTGGGATTTTCCGCTAAGAAGTCTGCTAAACCGAGCTCACGGTCGTCTTCTGCCAACTCCACCGCGACAAACATAGCTTCATTGCCACCTGCAATCAACGCTGTGACCTGTTCTTGTCCCACACCAAAGGTGGGCAGCAGTTCGGCTGCATCTAAAACGCCTAGACGTCCGCTGGTACCTGCGCCCATGTAGATAATTCGGCCACCCTGTTTCAAGACATTTGTCAAGAGGTCGGCTGCCTGTACAATGCGGGGCACTTCCTGCTGGACCGCGCGGAAGACCGCTTGATCCTCCCGAGTGATCAGCGAGACGATCTCCGTCGTTGAGGCGGTGTCGATGTTCATGGTTGCCTGATTCCGACCTTCTGTGGTTAGACCTTGCAGCTCGTCTTTAAAGCTCATCAAGCGCACCTCCCTCCCCGGTTACTTTGCCTGGATTCAATAAGCCCTTTGGATCAAAGGATGATCGAATACTCCGCATCAATTCCAACACTGCTGGGCTTGACGCTTTCTCCAAGTATTCTTTCTTGGCAAAACCAATGCCGTGTTCGCCGGAGACAAGTCCCCCCAATTCCTCTGCCGTGGTGTAGATTCGATCCATCACCTGTTTGGTCGACTTCAGCCAGCTCTCACGGTCTTGTTCCTTACGAAGGATATAAATGTGAAGATTACCATCACCAGCATGACCAAAGCTAACAATGGAAAGTCCATGTTCCAGCCGGAGACTTTCCGTATAGGCAATGAACTCGGCAATGCGATTGGGCGGAACAACAACATCAACTTCATCCAGTTCTCCCATGGCCTTGAGGGCCTCTAAGAATGCTCCTCGGTTCTCCCATAATGATGCCTGCCGATCGCTGGCCTGAGCAATGAGTACATCATGTGCTCCGTTCTCCAAACAGACCTCCGCAACTCGCTCATAGGTTTTTTCTAACTCTAGGGCATCATTCCCGAAAAAGGATAGCATGAGGTAGGCCTGTGCACTAGTGTGAGGGAAACCGCGCCCTAAATACTCTTCAGCAGCCTCCAACACCTCTCGTTGGAAAAACTCTAACGCACAGGGGATATCACCGGCCGACAAAATTCGGGGTACGGTAGAAACCGCCTGAGCAAGACCATCAAAAGGCACGACCAGACTGAGCCGGCGCTTGGGTTTTGGTAATAGCTTGAGAATAATCTTCGTAATCACTGCCAAGGTTCCTTCTGAGCCGATCAATACGTCAGTCAGGCTGTAGCCCGAGCTGTTCTTCATTACCTTTCCGCCTGTCTCAATCAGGCGTCCATCTGGCAAGACAGCTTCTAGGCCGAGCACGAAATCCCGGGTGACTCCGTACTTTATCGCCCGCATACCACCGGCATTCGTACTGACATTCCCGCCAATGGTCGCGGTCTTTTCCCCTGGGTCAGGAGCGTAAAACAAGTCTAGGTCCTCCACAGCCGCCTGCAGTTCCATGAGTAGGACGCCGGGTTCAACAACGGCCACAAGGTTTTCACGATCAATTTCTAAGATGCGATTCAGCCTTGTGGTCACGAGAACCACTCCCCCGAAAAGGGCAACCGCACCTCCACAGAGGCCAGTACCTGCTCCTCGAGGGGTGACGGGAATATTCCGCTCATAGCAGTAGGCCAAAACCTCCGACACCTCCTGCGCCGATCGGGGGAGCACCACTGCCTCTGGAGGAAACTGCTCTAAAGACAATTCATCATGACTATAATCGGAGCTTATTGCTTCCTCCCACAAGACTGCATCATGTCCACAGATCTCGCGTAAGCGCTGTATATCGCCGCTTGTAACTTTTTCGTATTGCAACGTTTACCCCTCCACCCTTTCAATTAAGGCGGGTAGAATCTCGTGTAAATCTCCCACCAAACCATAGTGACAGACCTTGAAAATCGGTGCTTCAGGATCTTGGTCAATGGCTACAATTGTCTCAGCGCCTGTAATGCTAGCTGTGAACTGCACTGCGCCAGAAACACCGACTGTAATTAAGAGTCTTGGCCTTACCGCTCGCCCGCTCAGGCCGATTTGCTGCCGATAATTAGCCCATCCCATTTCCACTAAAGGACGGGTAACACCTACTTGACCGCCGAGTAACTGTGCGAGTTTTTCCACCAATTCCAGAGTCTCGCGGTTTCCAATGCCACGTCCACACGCCACCACAATCTCTGCATCAGAAATGCTAGATTCTGCTGGACGTCTTTGGACACCAAGGACAGTGATACCGGATTGCAGTAGTTCATCGCCAAGCTCTCGCTGTACAATCTGGCACCCAGCATTGCGTCTTGGTTTGGCCGGTTCCGTAATCTTATGGCGCATGGTAGCCATTTGGGGCCGATGTCTAGGGGTCACAATTTGGGCCATAACATCGCCGCCAAAAGCTGGCCTAATCTGTACTAGATCGCTGTTCTCACGCACTTCCAGCGTTGTACAGTCCGCGGTCAAACCGGTACGAAAACGAGCTGCCACTCGGGGTGCTAGCGAACGCCCCTGGGGCGTGGCCGCGAAAAGAGCAATCGCAGGTTCAAAAATCTTAATAGCGTCTTCTACCGCACCCGTGTAGGGCTCAATGGTAAAATGTTTGAGGGCCTCGTGGTCATAGCTATAGACTACATCAACGCCATACTCAAGAAGCATTTTGGCGCCTTCTTCCAAGCCATGCCCCACCAATACGCAAGCGAGCTGGGAAGACAGTTCATCTGCCAGGGATCTCCCTTTGCCCACGAGCTCCAAGGTAATGGGGTGGAGATTTTCATCGTCGCATTCCCCTACCACCAGGACGTTTCGGGCTTCGCTCTTTGGCATATCATCGGTCGCGGTCTCCATAGACATAGCGTTCGCCGGGCAATTCGGAACACACAAGCCGCAGAGGCGACAGGAATCGAGGACGACGATTTGATCATCGGAACGTTCTAGGGCGCCATACGGGCAAACGCTAATACAGACTTCACAAAGAATACACGTTGTCTGATCGATTTTAAGCACCTGGGGCACCCCCTACAAAACGCAATTCGTGCAGTTTGGCGTGGAGCTTCGAGCTAAGCTCATGAACATCACCTTCCCAGATTTCGTGGTCCTCGTTGGTCTCTGGGGCAAACGTCCGCTCCACCTGGGTTGGCGAACCGCTTAAGCC
Source organism: uncultured Clostridiaceae bacterium (assembly GCA_964485345.1). Taxonomy (GTDB): domain Bacteria; phylum Bacillota; class Limnochordia; order Darwinibacteriales; family Darwinibacteriaceae; genus UBA5420. The sequence continues at coordinate 1,944 of CAZAJB010000034.1, read as the reverse complement.
AAAAAACGCGTGTTCCTCGCCAAGAAAATCTTGGGAGGTTAGGACGACAACGGGCCAATCCTTGGTTTTCTTCTTTAGTCGGTAGGATACCAAACGTGGTTCTCCCACCTCTTTTGTCACCGTCAGCAGGCAGGGGAACTGGATCGCCTTTGTGTACAACTTTGTACCGAGATCGCTTACAACCGTCACCCGATCATCGGCGACTTCTTTTACCTGAATGACATTCGATTCGTGAGGAATCTTCAAAACTTCGGCCATGCCTGGTCCCACCTGGGCCGTATCGCCATCAGTCGTCTGCAGACCACAGAGGATCAAATCGAAGGCCCCGACCTTCTCAATACCTCTGGCGAGCGTATACGATGTAGCCAGAGTGTCTGCTCCGGCAAAGGCGCGATCCGACAGAAGGTATCCCCGGTCGGCGCCCATTTGATACGCTTCTCGAACAACTGCTTCGGCCTGGGGTGGTCCCATAGTTATTACAGAGATGCTGGCTCCTAACTGCTCCTTGAGGCGCAAAGCGGTCTCTAGGGCGTAAAGATCAAAGGGATTCATAGTACTATCGACTCCATCTCGCATGAGAACCCCTGTTTCTGGGCAAATTGCTACACTTCTTGCTTCTGGTACTTGCTTTATACAGACAACGACATGCACCTAAGACAAGCCTCCCCAAGTATGACTTTTTCACAAAACAACTGGTATTGATTACTTCCCCCCCTTTTGGTAGAAATCCTTCTAAACTTCTTAATTCTTGCAATATTATTTCCCTAATTGGGGCCTGGCCCCCGCGCAATGCGCGCAATTCGACGAATATCGTAGAAGGTTCTCAAGAAAAAAGACGGTGCTCTATGTCACCGTCTTACCAAACTCATTGATTTACTGATTCATCGTACTCTAGCTTCTGCGGCAACAACAGCTTCTCTATGGCGCACAGTAGCTTTAGCTCCTTTGGACTGCAAACGCTTGGCCAACTCAATTGCGATAGCCACAGACCGATGTTGTCCCCCAGTACAACCGATGCCTATGGTAAGTTTCGCCTTGCCCTCCTCACCATAAGCTGGCAAGAGATCGAGAATCAGGTTTGAGAATTTCTCGACGAAGTCTTGGGCAATGGGGAAGTTGAGCACATAATCGGACACTTCAGGTCGTTCACCCGTTAATGGTCTCAACTCGTCGATGTAATACGGATTTGTTATGAAGCGCACGTCAAAGACAATGTCTGCATCTATAGGAGCGCCGTGTTTGAAACCAAAGGAGAAAATGTCCACTGTCATCGATTCATGTATTGGATGGCCTTCATAGATCTCGTTCAGGCGAGAGCGCAGTTCCATGGGCCTGAGATTTGTGGTGTCGATGACTTCGTGTGCCAAGGTCCTCGAATCAGCTAGGAGCCTCCGCTCTGCAGCAATGGTCTCATAAATACTCTCCGGCGTTACTTGACCCTCCGACAGGGGATGGAGTCGACGCGTTTCGCTAAAGCGTTTTATCAGAACGCTGTCACTGCAGTCCAAGAAGATCAAGTGATACGAATACCCACTTTGCACGAGCCACTCCAAAGACTTGCGAAAATCGGAAAAGTATTCGCGCACTCGAATGTCAATGGCGATTGCATATTGACGTCGCTTGCCCCCTTGCTTGGCCTGCAACTCAACCAAACGAGGCAATAATGCAGGTGGCAAATTATCAATACAGAACATGCCCACATCTTCTAGGGCGTTCATAGCCTGGGTCTTACCAGCACCGGACAGCCCTGTAACAATAATGAAGTCAGAATTTCTCATCACGAATTCACCGCTCTTTTTTGATCGTTGGAATTTACTCCTACATTCCCGCACTAGCGTTGCATAAAACTCTGTTACGTATGCGTGATCAAGAATTGGGTTAAACAATTAATCAAATGTGGATTTTGTGGTATCCTTGCCTTGCATTGTTTTACTCCTTTATTTT
>CAZAJB010000033.1:0-23519 GCA_964485345.1 uncultured Clostridiaceae bacterium | reverse complement strand
TCCCAGGTTTTAGGAGGTACTTCGCCAAAGCTGGGTGCAGTCCTTTTTTTGTCGTAGGCCACTTGCTCACATTTTTCCTTCGGCGGTGAGAAATTCCGTTTGACAACAATTCGCTTCTGTGGTACAGTAAATTCGGTTAAGACTCTAAATGAAGCGAACATAGATGGCCTCGAGTTCTACCTCAGAGTGAGCACAAGGTTTTACAGCGGTTTGCGTAGTTTAGGCTTTGACTAGTTGGCTGTAAATGGAAAGAAAGAAAAACAATCTTTAGGAGGCCATTGAATGACTGGTAAAGTAAAATGGTTTAACGCAGAAAAAGGTTTCGGATTTATTGAGCGCGACGGCGGCGACGACGTATTTGTACACTTCTCCGCAATCCAAGGAGACGGTTTTAAATCCCTTAACGAGGGTGACGAAGTCAGCTTTGACATCGTAAACGGCGACCGCGGCCCACAAGCTGCTAACGTAGTTCGTCTCTAGGTCAACCAACGACTTACACAAGAGCCCCATTCATGAGAATGGGGCTCTTTCTGTGTTGACTTCAACCAGAATACCCAACAACTTCATAATCTTATGAAGGAAAATGCAAACAATGCGAGAATACTGTTAATAAAATTTGTTTGGAGGTGCTTGCATGTTTCGCGCAAAACGAAGTTTCATCATCACAATCGTGTTGGTAGCTCTCTGTGTTCCGAGTTTGGCTTTGGCCCAAGCGACCACAGTGGAGTTCTGGCACAGCATGACCGGCTCAAGGTTAACAGTTCTCAACAGTGTAGTTGAACAGTTCAATGCTATTAACCCTAATCAACAGATTTCGCCCGTCTTGATCGGCACCTATGAAGAAGGACTCACCCGCTTTATGGCTGCCTACCCAGTCAACCAAGAGCCTGGAATTGTCCAGGTCTACGAAGTGGGAACCCAAGCCATGCATGATAGTGGCATGATTATTCCCGCCTATCAGATCCCTGAACGTCTTGGCGAAGAATGGGATTTCGGACAGTATGTAGCCCCCATCGTTCGCTACTACTCCAAGGACGGAAACCTCTGGTCTTGGCCCTTTGCCTCGTCGTCTGCCATGTTGTATTACAACGCAGATCACATGCGCCAGGCTGGACTCGATCCCGACAAACCTCCTACAACCTGGGAAGAAATGTATGACATGGGCGTTCAACTGATCGAGGCTGGTGTAGTTACGCACGCCATGAGCACTGGCTGGCCCGATTGGATGTTCGAGACCCAATTGGCCATGCATGATCAAGAATTCGCTAATATGGGCAATGGCCGTGATGGTTACCCAACCGAGGTATCTTGGCCCAACGAGTTTACCGATGAACTTATGGCTATCTGGGGCAAGATGGCTGCTGACAATGTGTGGATCTATGGCGGTGCCGAATATAATGCCAATGGCGCCTTCAATAGTGGTGAGATCACATTCTTAATGCAATCCACCTCGTCCCTAGACGGTGTGATCAACACCGTTGGCGACAACTTTGAAGTTCGGACCACTTTCTTACCTCGCCTCAGTGACGAATACCCTCGTGGTAATGTGCTAATTGGCGGCAACAGCTTGTATGTTTCCAACAGAGCTAGCGATCAAGAACTCGCTGTGATCTTTGAGTTCTTCAAGTTCCTCTCTGATCCAGAGGTGGGCACATACTGGCACAAGAATACCGGTTACTTCCCTGCAACGAATGCCGGTATGCAGGCACTGATGAACGAAGGTTGGTTTACCCAAAGTCCAAACCACCTCACCGCCTTCCTGCAGATTCTCTCCGGAAAGACCGCAGGCAACGCTGCATCAGGAATGCGCTTAGGGCCCTTTGCGCAAGCTCGCGAATGGGTACGTGACGCTTTAGAGAAAGTCGCCAGAGGCGATGATCAAAGAGCAGCTTTGGAGTATTCGGCTAAACAGATCAATCAACTGCTTACTGACTACAACGAGTTTCTCGACTAGGTTTTTCTAGTCTTCGCAAGGTACTCGATCACCGGAGGCCTGCCTCCGGTGATCTCTACTATGTTCACTAGTCAGGAGGGTTTTCTTGAACAGATTTCCCAATCACCGCATTCTCCCTTATGGATTGATTCTTCCATCACTTACGGTCATCATAGCTTTCTTGATCATTCCCTTTGGGCAAGCGGTCTATCAATCGTTTTTCCGAGTATCCCCCTTCGGACGACAACTGCGGTACGTGGGATGGAGAAATTACCTGGAAATGTTTCAGTCGCCTGAGTATCTTTCGACCTTTCAAAACACCCTCATATTCGCAGTCTTGGTTATCGGCGTCGGACTCACGATTTCCCTTGTTATCGCTCTCCTCACGACTCAAAAAATCCGCGGTGCGGCGTTTTATCAAATTGCGTTTATCTGGACGTATGCCATGTCGCCCATTATTGCCGGCGTGATGTGGTCGCTGATTTTCGATCCCTCCATCGGGATCTTAACTCATGCCATTGCAGACCTGACCGGGTATCGAATCAACTACTTCACAGACACTGTGGCGGCCTTTATTCTAGTCACAGTCGCTTCGGTCTGGGTTATGCTTGGCTACAACATTTGTTTCTTTGTGGCGGGCTTGCAGAACGTACCCCATGAGCTAAAAGAAGCTGCAGCCATTGACGGAGCCACTGGGTGGCAAACCTTCTGGGTTGTGACCTTCCCCATGCTAAGCCCGACCACGGCGTTTTTGATTTTCGTCAATACGGTCTATGCGTTCTTCCAATCCTTCGGTCTGATCGACGTAGTCACGCAAGGTGGTCCCAACCGTACGACAGAATTCTTAATCTATAAGATCTATCGAGACGGATTTGGGCGAATGCAAGAAGGGCAAGCGGCGGCCCAATCGGTTGTCCTATTTGTTCTTGTGGCCATCGTTGGGGCATTCCAAATCTACACATCCACTAGAAAATCGGTCTACAATCGTTAAGGAGGTGTTTTCATGCGGATAAACCGTAAAAAGCTTAAGGGCTTCGCAATCCATGTCATCTTACTTCTGACTTTATTAGCTGTGGCCTTTCCTATTTACTACGCATTCGTAATGGCCACGCACACGCATCAAGATGCCTATGCCTTCCCCCCCATTCTCACACCAGGTGATCAGCTTCTTCCTAATATCAAGGAGGCCTGGAATAGGGTTGACATGAGTGTCGTACTCAATAATAGTTTGATCATTGCTGTTCTGGTTTCTCTGGGCAAGATCGTGTTCTCGATCTTGGCGGCCTTTGCCTTCACCCACTTCAAGTTTAGGGGTAGCTGGTTCTTGTTCCCACTCTGTATGGTGACGCAAATGATGCCTCTACCGGTTCGGGTCATTCCGCTTTACCAAACCATGGCCAATCTCGGCTGGCTCAACACCTACCAGGCATTGACAATTCCCTACCTAGCCAGTACAACGGGGATCATCTTGTTCCGTCAGTTTTACATGACTGTTCCAGAAGAGTTGGCAGACGCGGCCCGGGTCGACGGGGCATCGCCCCTGCAGTATCTGCGCAGTATCTTGATTCCACTCTCCTGGACCAATATTGCGGCTCTACTCGTCATTGAGTTTGTCTACATGTGGAACGAATACCTCTGGCCGAATATTATAACTACCGCCTCTGATATGCGTGTTGCCCAAATGGGTCTGCGCATGCTTTATACTTCAGAGCGAGGCGCGGCTGAATGGAATATTATTATGGCAGGAACTTTAGTGATTATGTTGCCACCCCTAATTGTGCTCATCCTCTTCCGCAAGCAATTTGCCCAGGGTATTGCCATGCAGACAACGAAATAGGCAACAAAAGACGCCAGTTCCACCAATGCAACATGGAACGGGCGTCTTTCTTGTCCTCTTAACGGTCTAGAGGTTCCTGGCTAACCTATTCTGCTTCAAGCTTTTCCAAAACCCAATTCAGCTCAGAAATAGCTTTCTGCAATGCTTCATGCCGACATTGATCCGACTGGATAAACAGTTTAAGACCAACCTGCTCAGACTTGAGAATATTGATGCGATCCTGGATATACCCTGCGATAACGGTCCGATTCATGGCACAACCCTCTTTCCCCGTAAAGATACATTTTTATTCTAGCTCATTGATCAAGCAACTTCAAGTTCTACCTCGATCAGGAGGAATCTTCCTTTTTGAAGTCGAAAGAACTCGTATACAGCCACAATGGAGGTGTTACAGTGACCGTAAAGATCATTACCGATAGTGCCTGCGATTTGCCCCAGGACATCGTTCAAGAGTACGACATAGAGGTCCTACCATTCTTGGTCTATATCGATCATAAGGAGTACCGGGACGGGGTCAATATCACAACTAGGCAAGTCTACGACGCAATTCGTCAAGGAAGCGTCCCCACCACTGGTCAGGTGCCCATGGATGCCATCGTAGATACGTTCAAAAAGTATGCCCAAGAAGGACGGCAATGCATCTACCTAAGTTTCTCGTCCAAATTATCCGGCACCTACAATACCGCGCGTCTGGTCGCCCAGGAAATGAAGAAGAATTTTCACGACTTTCAAGTAACTGTTGTGGACACCCTCAGCGGATCCCTCGGTCAGGGGCTCATTGCCCTCGAAGCGGCTCAGATGGCCAAGGCCAACGCCGACACAACTCACATCATAGACAGAGTGCAAAGACGAGCAAGTAGTAATGTGGAGCATCTCTTTTCCGTAGACGACTTGCACTATCTGTACCGCGGGGGCAGACTGAGTTACGCCAGTTCCTTCTTGGGCGGACTCTTGCAGATCAAGCCAATCTTGCATGTCCAGGAGGGTCTGATGATTCCCTTTCAAAAGGTCCGAGGCAAGAAAATGGCCGTCAAACGCCTCGTGGAGCTCGTGAAGGAGCGCTCCTTAGGCGACAAAAACCAGATCATTGGTATCACCCACGCCGACGATGCTACCACAGCCAAGCAACTCCAATCCCTCTTGCAGAATACCCTAGGCTACAAGAACATCATCGTAAATCTCATTGGTAGCGTCTTAGCGTGCCACATTGGTATAGGCGGTGTAGCCGCTTTTGTCGTGAATACCAAGTTGCCCGAGCCTAACTGTCTGTCGTCTGGCGAAACAATCTGATATTCTATATTTTACTTTTCATTAACCTTGAGTTATACTACATATAAGACAAAATATTAACAAAGAAACGGAGTGTAGGTCGTGGATTACAAGTATCTAGCTGAGCCTTACAAAATCAAAATGGTTGAGCCCATTGCTGTTACCACTAAAGAACAAAGGGAAGCAGCGATGGAAAAAGCAGGTTGGAATACATTCTTACTTACCACAGATGATATCTACATTGACCTTCTCACAGACAGTGGCACCAATGCCATGAGCGACAACCAATGGGCAGGTCTCATGCTCGGCGATGAAGCCTATTCGGGCAGCAGAAACTTTAAGCATCTCCAAGAGACCGTTCGTGAGCTGTACGGGTTTAAACACGTGGTGCCTACCCACCAAGGCCGTGGCGCAGAGAATATTCTTTCGCAAATCATGATTAAACCAGGCGATTATGTCCCTGGTAACATGTATTTTACAACAACCCGTGCCCACCAAGAGATGAATGGCGCCACATTTAGGGATATCATTATCGATGAGGCCCATGACTCCCAAAACGAGCATCCCTTTAAGGGCAATGTGGACCTAAACAAGTTGCAGGCCCTCATTGATGAAGTGGGAGCCGAGCGTATTCCTTACATCTGCCTGGCCGTTACGGTCAACCTCGCAGGAGGGCAACCTGTAGCCATGGAGAATATCAAGGCAGTGTATAAGCTGGCACAAAAGCACGGGATCAAAGTCATGATGGACGCCACCCGCTGCGTTGAAAATGCCTGCTTCATAAAGCAGCGCGAACCTGGTTATGAGAACAAGACCATCAAAGAAATTGTCCACGAAATGTACAGCCATTCTGATGGCTGCACCATGAGCGGCAAAAAAGACGGTATCGTTAATATCGGAGGGTTCTTAGCCCTTAACGACGATGACCTTTATCAAAAAGCCACGAGTCTTGTTGTGGTTTATGAGGGAATGCCCTCCTATGGCGGAATGACTGGCCGTGATATGGAAGCCTTAGCCCGGGGCTTGCGGGAGTCCGTTGATTACAACTTTATCGCCCATCGCCTCGATCAAGTCAAATACCTCGGCGACAAACTCATGGAAGCAGGAATCCCGGTCGTGAAACCCATCGGAGGTCATGCCGTATTCCTAGACGCCCGTCAGTTCTACCCACACATCCCACAGGACGAGTTTCCCGCCCAGATGCTCGCAGCCCAGCTCTACTTGGAGTCCGGCGTACGCAGCATGGAACGGGGTATCATCTCAGCCGGTCGGAATAAGGAAGGCAACCACTACTATCCAAAATTGGAGTTAGTTCGTCTGACCATTCCCCGCCGCGTTTACACCTACGCACATCTAGATGTCGTTGTGGATGCGGTGAAAGAATTGTACGAACACAGAGATAAAGTCAAGGGACTCCGCTTCGTCTATGAGCCACCCGTACTTCGCTTCTTCACCGCACGTTTTGAACCACTAGCATAGCCAGGGTTTTCACCAACGCCCTGTGGCACATCCACTACAGGGCGTTTTTCATGCCTCTCCACGAGCTTTCAATGCTAAGAAATCAACAAGTTCAGACTTTTCGACCCTACTAACCCCACTATGTTCAATATCAAAACGAGCATCAAAGGGTAGATCAAAGTGCCTCTGCATTACCTCAGCAATCCGCGGTCGGCAAAATGTACCTTGGCACCAACCCATGGAAGCTCGCGTCCGCCTTTTCACACCATCAATGGTTTTAACGGGAATACCCCTCTGGCAAGCGTCAATGATTTCTCCTTCTGTAACCTGTTCACAGCGGCAAATCACCTTTTCTGGCGAGGAGTCTATGTCAAGCAGGGGCTTAATTTCCCGTAGGGGCCTGAGATCTCCATACCGAATGATCGGTTTGCGGTAGGGGTTAAAGCTCTGGTCTGGCTCTAGAGCCAAGCCTGCCCGCCGCAAAATGTCTTCCACCAGCTCGGCAATGGCCGGTGCTGCCGTTAGGCCAGGCGACTGAATACCTGCAACCTGAATAAAGCCTGCTACCTTCGTCTCTTCAATCATAAAGTCATCGGTAGAGCTTCTGGCCCTGACTCCAGTGAAACTTCGCAAGAACTGCTTGGGATCAAGACCGTCGTACAGTTCCTTACAAGCATCATAAATCCTCGCTAACCGTTCAATATCGGTTGAGGTATCGTCCCTGTCTTCTTCTTCGCCTGCATCAGGGCCTATTAGGAGATTATCATAAATGGTGGAGGCTAGCAAAATGCCCTTCCCTTTGGCGGTGGGAAGCCCAAAAATGACGTGTTTGACAGCCTTTCCACTACCTCTGGCAAAAAGAAGGTACTGACCGCTGCGGGGCAAGATCGAAAAGTCACGAATGCCAACCATTTGCGATACCCTGTCAGAATAGACTCCTGCAGCATTAACAATATAGCGGGTGTGAAAACTCTCCACTGTTGTGCTAACAGTAAAGTCCCCTTTACTACCGCTGATACCGGTCACTTCCGCTTCGAGCCGGAGTTCGACTCCGCTCGTAATCGCATTTTCTGCCATGGCAATCGCCATCTCATAGGGTGAACACACCCCAGCTCCCTCGCACAAAAGACCCCACTTTAGATCAGGGCTGAGCCTAGGTTCTAGTTGGCTGAGTTCATCCTGACCAACGAGGCGTAGATCCTCTAGTCCGTTGTTCTTCCCCTGCTCAAGCAGGTTTTCAAGCGGAGCTGGGTCGTCCTGGGCTGTCACCACAAGGGATCCAGTCTGCCGAAAACCGAAATTCAGTTCCGCATCAAGCTTGGCAAAAGCCTGCCGCCCCTTAAGGCAGAGCTGTCCCTTCAGCGTTGTGGAAGGCTCCGCGTAACCTCCATGGACAATGGCGCTATTAGCCTTGGTTGCGCCCATAGCCACATCGATGCCCTTCTCTAGAATGAGAATCTTCAACCGATACCTAGCTAGCTCGCGCGCGATCGTCGTACCGACAATTCCGGCACCAATGATCACCACATCATAGGATCCTTCCATTCCGTCATCAGTCCTTACAAGAATATGTTAGCGTAGAATACAAACAGATCGAAAAGCATCAGCAATCCCACCAAGACGAGTAAAACCCCTGAGACAGTCTGGATAATCCCCAGATTCCGCTTGATCAGCCCAAGAGCCTTCTGGAGTCTGCCCCAAAGTAAGGCAGTGAGTAAGAAGGGAATACCAAGCCCTAAAGAGAAGGTCAAGAGCAGGGCCATTCCCTGGTATAACGTATCTAGACTCGAAGCCATAATCAATGCAGTTCCTAGGAACGCTCCCAAACAGGGCGTCCAGCCCAGAGAAAAGGCGGCCCCAAAGAAGAGACTAGACCAAAACTTCAAGTCCTTGGTACTCGCCCCAAGACTTCGACTGCGATTCAGAAAGCCGATGCGTAGAACCCCAAGGTAGTTGAGGCCAAAGGCAATCACCACAACTCCGCCCAGCCGCTGAAGTAAGAGACGGTATTCTGCAATCATGGTTCCCAAGACTGAAGCGGTAGCACCCAAGGCAGTGAAAACTAAGGAGAAACCAGCAATAAACCCCAGGGTGTTAATGACTAGGCGCAGATTCGAGCCCTTTTCTCCCCCTTCGAGGCCCCCGAGGTAGAGTAAGTAGATGGGGATCATCGGGAGGATACAAGGGGAGAGAAAGGCTAGCAAACCCTCCACAAAGGTCAGCCCAAAGAGGGATAACGAAATCTCCGGTGCCATTGGCTGTAACATTACTTGGCGTCCTCGATCATCTGCAAAACGGTGGCTTTTGTCGTTGCCCCAACCACATAGCTCGCTAGGTAACCCTCTGCATCAATGACCACTGTCGTTGGCAAACCGGGAATCCCGAAGATTTGCCGGCCCACTGCTCCATGGTCCAAGAGATTGGTCATGTCCAGGTCGTTACTGTTCAGGTACTGGGCACCTTTCTCCACCGTCTCCTGGCGTCCGTCAATCTGGTTAAGCAAAAGGAGCACCGCTCCCTCGGATTGCGATAACTCATGGTGTAGTTCCTGGAACTCAGGCATTTCCATGCGGCAAGGAGGGCACCAGCTAGCCCAGAAGTTTAAGACCACAATCTGACCCCGATAATCGCTCAGGCGGACGGTTTCATTGGAGTTTGTTAACAAAGCAAAATCGGGAACGAGAACCTTGACGTCTTCCTCCTCCTGCGCCGAGGCTGCCAAAGCTGCAGTACTCCATCCGAGCAGTCCAAATATCATAAGGCACAACAAAGCAATCAGGCTTACTTTACGCATCAGCCATTCACTCCTTTTTTTTACTATACCCCAGGGGGGCATCGCTGGCAAGCATAGAGATTGTGAATACCTTCCCCCTCTTCCCTAGCCCATTACGCTGCTTATCCTTGACAAAACTGCCCAGTTCAGCGAAGATCAAGAAGAGGCATAGCCAATCCCATGGTAACGAGGTATACTCCCAATGAAAAAGATCCTCTCTTTGCTCTTCCACAGGGTGACCATAATTTCTCTAGCCATCTTGGCACAACTCTTTGCCCTGGTGCTAATGATTGGCCGCTTTAGCGACTATGTTCCTCAGTTTTACGTTTTCTCCACCTTCCTCAGCGCCCTTGTGGTCATCTTTATCGCCACAGGGCGGGAAAAATCGGCCTACAAAATCGCCTGGATTATTCCGATCACTCTTTTCCCCATTTTCGGAGGCCTCTTTTATCTGATGTTGGGTAAACCCCGCAAGAATCGCCGCATGCAGCGCAAAATGCAGAAAACGAAAGCCCTCGGAGATCAAGCCCTTCGGTCAAGTGCGCCTGTACTGCATGTACTTGCCCACATCGACGAACATGCGGCCAATCAAGCCCGCTACATTCAAAACTACGCCTCCTATCCTATGTATGAGAACAGCTATTCCCACTTCTTTCCCCTAGGAGAACTAGCTTATGAGTCGATGCTCGAAGAGCTTACCAAAGCGGAGCATTACATTTTTCTGGAATACTTCATTATTGAAGAAGGGATTATGTGGAATCGCATCTTAGAGATCTTAGCTGATAAGGCTCAGGCAGGCGTTGATGTGCGCGTAATCTACGATGATGTTGGTTGCCTGTTCAAGCTACCGTACCGCTATGATAAACAGCTTGAATCACTAGGCATAAAGACGGAGCGTTTTCACCCCTTGACTCCGAAACTTACGGCCTCCCTCAATTATCGGGACCACCGCAAGCTCATGATCATCGACGGTCACACCGGCTTTACGGGGGGCATCAATCTTGCGGATGAATACATCAACGCCTATGAGAAGCTCGGTCACTGGAAGGACTCGGCCTTCTTAATCAAGGGAGAACCAGTCTGGTCCCTGACGATGATGTTTCTAGCCATGTGGGAATACCTGCGAGACGAAAGCAGTCCTCTTGAGGACCTCAGACCCCCGAGTCTCCCGCAAGAGACCGCGACCAGAGGCTTCATCCAACCCTTTGGCGATAATCCACTTGACGGTGAAGCCGTCAGCGAAACCATCTACCTTAACCTGATATCCCGGGCTCGCAACTATGTCTACATAACGACACCCTACTTGATTTTGGACAATGAAGTACTTACCGCTTTGAGCACCGCAGCAAAATCAGGTGTGGATGTACGCATTATTACTCCCAATATCCCAGACAAGCCCATTGTTCATGCCGTAACGCGCTCGTATTATCATCTCTTAGTCACGAGCGGTGTACGTATCTATGAATATACGCCGGGCTTCATGCATTCCAAGACCATTGTAGCCGACAGCGAAATAGCTGTGGTGGGATCCATCAACCTCGACTATCGTAGCCTCTACTTGGCTTTTGAGAATGGCGTATGGCTCTATAAGACGCCAAGCGTTCTGGAGATCCGCGACGACTTTCTGCAGACTCTGCCTGTCTGCAAAGAAGTTACCGGACAGCGTTACAGCAGCGCCGGTGCCATCAAGAGGTTTTCTTGGTCCCTCTTACGCCTCCTGGCTCCCCTATTCTAGCTAGAGGCAGGAACTCTGCTTGTAGCGTCGAAATTTGTAGGGAACATGTCTTACACATCCACGGATGGGAGGCGTAAACATGCCGTCTTGGTCATTCGGAACAATACGACACCGAGTCTTGATCCTTTTCATAGCCATTGTATTTGTGCTTACACTCTTCGTCTTGACCACAACTGGTATGCTCAGCCGTGCCCTCGTGAACGATGTGGTGGAGGAACGGGCTCTCGAACTTGTACAGAATCAGAGCCACATTATCAACCTCTGGCTAGAAGAACGAGTTGTGGAACTTAGTCAGCTGGCCAATTCATCTATCCTTGAAACTCTCGACTGGGAGATGATTGAACCCTATCTGCAGCGTCGGATCACGCAATCCGATGACTACTTCTTGCTGTACTTCGTGTCAACACCCGATGGTCGATACCATACTACATCCAAGCGAGATGCTGGCTATGTTGATGACCGTAGCTACTTCCCCAAGGTCATGGCCGGTGAGACCGTTATTTCCGAACCCCTGGTTTCCCGCTCCACCGGTGAGCGGATCATCGTCATGGCCACCCCAATTTGGAATGAAGATGGAACAGAGGTCTCAGGTTTACTGGGGCTCTCCATTGATCTTGTGGGATTGTTGGCCGGTTCCGCAGAATTAATCCGAGCCGATACGGAGATGCGCGTCTACTTGGTGGACTCCGAGGATCGCTTCATCCTCCACAATGATCCTGATTTGATTATGCACGGTCGGCTTCATGACATGTATAGCAACTGGAACCGATCCGAAAATCAAGAGACGAACTCCTTTACCCTCACTGAGGATGGCGTAGGCTACCGTGTTTTCTTTCAGGAACTTGGCGGAATCAGTGACTGGAGTGTGATCGTAGAGGTACCCACTAGCTTTTTCACCGATCCCGTTCGTAGCCTTCTATTGCGACTTTTATCGGTGAGCGTCCTCGGGCTCATTCTTGTCTTTGTCTTGGGTTCTTGGTTTGCATCAACAATTTCCGAGCCCATCGTTGAGCTGAACCAGATTTTCAAACAAGGCGCTCAAGGGGATCTCACGGTAAGGGCCGAGGTTGCCAGTAACGACGAGTTTGGTGAAACCAGGTCTTCGTTTAACCAGATGATGAATACTATCGGCACCATGACCTACTATGACCCCCTAACGGGCCTGCCAAATCGCCAATATTTCCTGGATTCCCTAGAAAAGAGCCTACTAGAGAACTCCACGGTAATTCTTGTCTTGGTCTCCTTGAGGGACCTTTCTGAAATCAAGACCTTAGTTGGGCCCACGATCACAGACGGCATCCTACGTAGTCTAGCCGAGACGCTGCAGACAGTGAGCGATGATAGCCTGGTCATGGGGCGACTTGCCGACGCAGAGTTTGGTATGATCATTCCGTCAAACGCCAATGGAGTCCTGAGAATCATCGACCGACTCGATAATTTGCTCACCCATCCATTGCACTTTGATTCCAACGATCTCAATGTGAAGGTCTATGGAGGAATCAGCATTAGCGAAGGAGACGATCTGCAGGCTGATGCCTTCTTCCAGCAGGCCCAAACAGCCCTCTATGAAGCAGAACATAGTTCTGGTGAGCAGTTGAAACTCTACAATTCCAACACCGACCACGCATTGGTTGACCGGCTGCGATTTCAAACCGAGATTCGAAATGCCCTGGACAAACACCAGCTTATTGCCTTTTACCAGCCCATTGTTGACCTAGAGCGAAACGTTGTTGTTGGTAAAGAAGCACTCATCCGCTGGAAGCATCCGGTGCGCGGACTCTTGAATCCTGCTCATTTCTTACAGGCAGCTGAACAAGGTGGCTTCATTGAAGAAATAGGCGAATACATGCTCCATTACGTTTGCGCACAGCATCGGAGTTGGCTTGAGCAAGGAGTCCACTTGGGCTGGGTGGCTGTGAATATTTCGGCTAACCACTTTCGATCGCCTCACTTCCCCGAGCTGCTAGAAGAACTCTTGCGCACCTACAAACTCCCAGCAAGTCTGTTGCGCATCGAGATCACCGAAGATGCCATGTTATCACCGACTCCAGATGTATTGCGCAATTTTGAGCAACTGAAGAAGATGGGAATTCACGTGGCGATCGACGATTTCGGTACAGCTTACTCTACGCTTGAGTACTTAATTCGCTATCCGGTAGAAACGTTGAAGATCGATAAGGCGTTTATAGACCAGGTCGACGTTGGGTTCCGAGCCCAAGGGCTGGTCCGATCCATCGTAGGCATGGGCCGAAACCTATCGATGTCCATTGTAGCTGAAGGTGTCGAACGGGCAAGCCAGATGCATCTTCTGCAGACGATGGACTGCAACGAAGCGCAGGGCTACTTCTTTAGTCGCCCCCTTCCCGCCCAGGACTATCCAGAAGTGAGTCGGCAGGTGGGAGAGCGCCTCCAAACTGAGAAGAAAAAGAGCTAGAGATTGCCCCATGACGAGGTCTCTAGCTCTTTTCGCGTCTTGAATCAACTACTTCTTGCCACTCTTAGCAGGTGCTTGTGGCTTCTTAGGTGCTGCTTTTGGGGCCTGTTTTTTCTGTCCCACGAAAATCCCTCCTGTCCTCGATGATTGAGGAAACAAGGAATAACGGGGGGTACACTATGCCCCAAGCAACACCGTGAATTCCGTTCTCCTCGCCTTCATTCTAGCAACACCATTGCGGTTCTGTCGAAGGCGGAAAACGGTCGATTTTCACCCTGTGGGTTGCCTTTAGGAGGTTCAAGTCTTTTCCTGCCTGCGGGCTCTTCCAGGCGTCAAAGAACGACGTTTTTCAGTTATCTTACGGCCAGAACTATAGGAAATTTTCTGCAAAGTGGTACAAGAGGCGCACACCTACACCGGTTGCGCCCTCCGCCAGGTAGTCTTGTTCCTTCGAAGTAAAGGCCGTACCAGCTATATCAAGGTGTAGCCAGGGTGTTTCTTCTACAAATGCCTCGATGAAAAGGCCAGCCGTAATCGTACCCGCTTCCCTTCCCCCGGTGTTTTTCAAGTCGGCGTACGTTGTCTTGTTTTGTTCCCGATACTCTGGGAAACTCGGCAGTTGCCATACCCTTTCTCCCGATTGCTCCGAAGCGTGTTGCAGCTTCTGGTAGAGTCCCTGGTCATTCGTAACCACGGCGGTTGTTGTACTACCCAAAGCGATGAGTGCAGCCCCAGTCAAGGTCGCGACGTCAATCACGGCATTCGCTTTTTCTCTCGTAACCATGTAATACACAGCGTCGGCTAGAGTCAGGCGCCCCTCTGCATCAGTGGATTCAATTTGAATCGTCTTGCCGGACATCGATCCAATAATATCGCCGGGACGATAGCCATTTCCAGAAATCACGTTTTCGCAGGCTGCCACAACTGCCACCACATTCAAGCGCAGATTCTCGACAGCAATGGCGCTCATAGCACCTATCACAGCTGCAGAACCGCCCATGTCAGATTTCATGGCACCCATCCCTTGGGCCGGCTTAATGGACAGACCGCCGCTATCAAAGGTGATTCCTTTGCCAACGAGTCCCAAGACCTGCTCTGGCTGGTCGGGATTACCGAGATGCCGCATGATGATCAGCCGGGGCAGATTCGCGCTAGCCTTGCCCACCTCGAGAAATGCCCTCATGCCTAGCTCCTCGACGGCCTCCCTTTCTAGGACTTCTACTGCAAAGCCGAACTTCTCGCCCGCTTCTACCGCCTCTTTAGCTAACTGCTCTGGAGTCATGTAATTGGCTGGTTCATTAACCAGATTCCGGGCCAAATTGGTGGCCCTTCCTAGGGTCTGGCCAAGCTTGAGCCCGTGAATCACGTCCACTTCTTGGGCCGGGTCATAGCAAACCTGCAGTGCCTGCAGAGAACGCTCCTTTTTTTCCGTAAGGTAGCGATCGAAGCCATAGCTCATGAGAAGGGCCACCTCAGTGACAGCTCGTGCTACATCAAGGGCTGGTAGCGAAGCAAGGGACCAGGGCACCATCAACAGTGTCCCAATTTTGCGCTTATCTGCCTCTCTTAACGCTTTGCCACAAGCCTTGCGAACCTTTTCTAGGGACAGCTCTGCGCTCTTCCCAAGTCCACCTACGATGATCTTCCTGAGTACGTCTGTTCCATCCTCCAGGTAAGAACAGTAAGCTATCTCGCCAACTTTGGCTGCAAAACCCTGGGCCTCACATAATGTCTTAATCGTGGCATTGGGCCACGCGTACTCACCTAGTGTATCCTCGGCAACAAAGAGCAAGAGATCTCCTCGGAGACCGGTACTGTAGTTTAAAGCACGTACATCCATTCTTCTTCCTCCTTCATCCTTAATCTTCAACATCGAGCAATTCTAGTTTACTTTTGGGCACAATAAGCTTGCTATCACCGTGTTTCACCTGGCTCATAGTGATAAAGGCAATGATCATGAAGACCGTTGCATAGGGAAAGAGCGTACCATAGCCAACGTATTCTAGGAAAAAGCCGGACAGTACAGGTGTGAGAACTTGGGCGGCCATAGACGCTGTATAGTAGTAGCCAGTATATTTACCGATATCAGAGCCCTTCGCCATCTCCACAACCATGGGATAGGAGTTCACATTAATGGCTGCCCAGCCAAAGCCCACAAAGACTAGTAGAAGATTGAGAAGTGGTGAAAACGTAGTGAAGAGGGCTGCTAGGGCGAAGGAAACTGTCAAGATAACAATTCCACTCAAGATAGTACGCCTGCGGCCGATCTTGGCCGCAATGATCCCCGCCGGAATAAACGCAATCACAGCAGCCACAGTGGCAATCATCAAACTGTTGGCAAAGCCGCCCCCGGCCACGCCCAAATGGCTTTGAACATACTTGGAAAAAGCTGTTGTTACCGCATTGTACGAGAAAAACCAGAAGAAGATGGAGGCTAGGATGAGCGTAAAACTCCTTTTCACCGCAGGATCCATGCTGGCAGAGCCGCCCGCAACCTCCTGGGATTCTTCGGGTTCGTTGAAGGCCGTCATTTCCTTGGCAATTCTATTCTCTCGAATCGAAGAGAATAAGATCACCACCGCGATCACCATGAAAGCGGCTACGATGGCAAAGATAGCAAAATAGTCTGCCCTCCCGCTCGCCGGTACCAAGACCGAGATCAAAACCAGGGAAAAGACCGCTCCTAGCGCTCCCATGAGGTTGATAATTCCGTTAGCCTGCGAACGCAGAGGCTTGGGGGTTACATCGGGCATGAGAGCTACTGCAGGAGAACGATACGTACTCATGGCTACCAGCGCAAAAAAGAGCACCACAATAAAGAGGGGCAGATTCGCCGCATTATCCGCCATGGGAATCAGAACCATGGAAAGCACGGCCACTGCAGTACCTCCAAGAATAAAGGGCATGCGCTTGCCAATCCCCGTCTTCACTTTGTCGGAAAGGGCTCCAAAGAGAGGGAGCATAAACAAGGCTAAGATGTTATCCACAGCCATGATACCTCCGGCCAAGGTATCACCAACTCCGAATGTGTGCTTCAGGATCAAGGGAATAATGCTGTCATAAAGTTGCCAAAAGGCGGAAATTGACATAAACGCCAGACCAATAAAAAACGTTCTTCGATAGTTTAACTTCACGCTCAAGCTCCTCTCATTCACCCAGTGCTTAGTTGATTCGTACACTCTTCCTGTTTCTCCATATTCTAGCATTTCCCTGCCTTACCCCGCTGGAGTGAGAAAGCTGCTGTATCAAATCTGCTTGCCCATTTGTTGCCAACTCTTTCGTTTTGGAGAAGGGTTTCGCTTGGCGAATGATGAATATGGTAATCAGTCCTGTTATACCATCAAAGGAGGTTCAAAGGCTATGAAAGAGTTTGAAGCGGGTTGTTCGCGACCGAAGGGACAGGCAAAGCCCAACGCGGAAGCGGCAACTAGACCAGAGGTTCAGAAAGGGGAGCAAAGAACGATGATTCGAGTTGGTAAACCTGCACCAGAGTTTTCAGCAGCGGGCTTTCATCAAGGCAAGTTCGTGGAGATGAATCTAGCCGACTACAAGGGGAAATGGGTAATGCTTTGTTTCTACCCCGGAGACTTCACCTTCGTCTGAGCGACGGAAGTTTCAGCGGTCGCTGAAAAACATCCAGAGTTCGCAAAATTAGGTGTGGAAGTGTTTTCTGTTAGTGTTGACAGCGTCTTTGTCCATAAGATCTGGAATGACAATGAGCTTTCTAAGATGCTAAATGGCAAGGATGTACCATTTGCTATGCTCTCGGACCAAAACGGGAACGTTGGTCGACTCTACGGAGTCTACGATGACGAAGCGGGAACAGAAACCCGTGGTCGTTTCATCATTGACCCCGACGGCATAATCCAGGCCTTCGAAGTTATGACCCCACCGGTGGGACGTAATGTGCAAGAGACATTGAGGCAGATTCAGGCCTTCCAATACGTACGCCAAGCCAAGGGGGCAGAAGTTGCTCCAGCTGGCTGGAGACCGGGCAAGAGAACGCTAAAACCTGGTCCTCAATTGGTAGGGAATGTCTGGAAGGAATGGAAAGTGCAAGAAGCCTTTGAAGAATAGGACGAACAAGATCATTATAGCCTGGTCCCCTGGACCAGGCTTCGTTTGTTGGACACCGATTACGCTGATTTTGCCATCATCTCCAAGAAAGCGCTGCATAGTGCTGGATCAAACTTCTTGCCTGCACCTTCTCGAATCAGTTCAAGTGCTTGATCACGACTACGCTCATGGACACGGTCATAGGTCTCAACCACGGCCAAAATCCTGCCGAAGTAGGGGATTTCATCTTCCTTAAGCCCCCTAGGATATCCGCCCCCATCCCAATGCTCATGGTGGGCCAAAACAGCGGTGGCCAAATCAGCTGTCTCGTCTAATAGGTTGAGCAAACGAAAGCCTACAAGAGGGTGACGCTTCATCTCTCGTTCATCCTCTGGTTTCAAGGGGTAGGGCTGCTCCAAGAGCATGGGCTCTAAGGCAACCTTGCCAATATCATGAAGTAGGCCACAGAGGCGTAGACTACGTAACTCATCGCTGTCAAGAGCTAAGTATCTGCCAAATTCCTCTGCCAGGCGGCTCACCCTGTGGGCATGCTCCCTTTCCGCGCTGCTCCGGCCATGGAGCTCCTGCATAATTCCGTTCAACGTTTCCCTCTCAAAGCGAGTCTGACCGATGGTTTTCATCCAGTACATGTCTTCCTCCGCCTGTTGCCAGACGGTCTGAATGTCCTGGTTTCCATCGACCTTGGTTCGGCAACCTAGGGGCAGATTTACCGGGATAGAACTAATAGCCCGTCCCACGAGCGCCTGCTGTAACCTCTGACGAATTTCATCCGCCGCTTCTTGCCCTGTAGCTGGTAGAAGGACAATAAACTCATCACCGCCCCAACGAAACACGCGATCCTCCGGTCGGCAGACCTCCCGAAAAGCTTGAGAAACTGCTATCAAAAGCTCATCTCCCACCAAATGCCCGAAAATGTCATTCGTTAGTTTCAACCCATTGAGATCGCCCACAAGGACGGACAAAGGCCAGTGTTTTGGCTGATCTAAGCGGGGTAACTCCTGTTCAAAGAAGGCGCGGTTATAAAGGCCAGTTAGGGAATCCCGAAAGGCATGCTGCGCAAGCTGCTTATGACGATACAAGTGAGTTGCCACTGCCACAGCTGCGATGAAGCCGAGCGCGACAACAAGCAAGGCGTAGACGATCAACACCAAACAACACCCCCATCCCATCCCAACCACTGATATTCTACGCAAGGAATGTAATCCCTTCTAAGGAATACTTACGTAGTAAAACTGACTAGGCCAGGACACACTAAGCAGGGCACACTAAACTCGTGACTGGAAGTGGTGAGATGGCAAAGACAATTCTGATCCTAGGCGGGGGAACAGGTGGGGTTGTGGCCGCTAACGTACTCGCCAAGGTGCTGCCAAAGGAGCACCGCATTGCCCTGGTGGATAGGAACGATCGCCATGTCTTCCTAGCAAGCCTCCCCCTTGTCCTCGTGGGGAAGCGGAAGCCCAGACAAATCACGCGTTCTCTCAAGAGACTGGAGGGATCGAACCTCCAGTTCTTGCAGGCTGAAGTCCAGGAGTTTAGCCCTGACCACAAGACCATCCAAACGGATCAAGGTTTGCTTTCCTATGATAGCCTGATCATTGCTCTTGGTGCCGAGCAACAAGGGATCGCCGGACACAGTCTCGCCTTTAATCCCTACAGCCTCGCAGATGCTGCAAAGCTTCATCAGGTACTAAGCGAGTTTCGTCAGGGGCATATTGTCGTCTTCGTGTCGAGTCTCCCCTTCACAGGTGCAATCGCCCCCTATGAGATCGCCTTCCTTCTGGATGCGTACTTTCGTCGCCGAGGCCTGCGTAGGAAAATACAGATTTCTCTTATCACTCCTGAAGCCCGTCTTTTTTCCTTTGCCAGTCCCCACTATAGTGAGAAACTCACAGCCATGATGCAAGACAGGGGTATACAGGTCATCACAAATAGGGAAATGTCATCCCTCTCCAGAACGGGGGTAGCCGAGCTCAGCGACTCTGACATACCTGCGGACCTATTTATCGGTATTCCCCAGCACAAAGGCCCTGCTCCTTTCAGACACTCGGTCATCGCCAATGCGGAGGGTTGGTTAACGGTGGATCCAAACAGTCTGGCTACCTGCGTTGATGATGTGTATGCCGTAGGCGATGCCACAGCCATTGAATCGCCCGCGGGAACCAGCATTCCCAAGGTTGGATTCTTTGCGCATTATCAGGCTGAGGTTGTAGCCCGCAACCTCGCCCTCCAGTATGCTCGTAAGCCCCAGCGTTTTAGCTTTGTGGGTGGCGCTGCGGGGGCCTCTATGCTCGCAAGCCTCAACGCGGGCTGCTTCGTCTCCGTAAAGGCCTATGCATCACCGCCTGTCATGCGTCTTTCTCGACCTAATTCCCTGGCCTATTGGACAAAAATGCTCTTTGAGCGCTATTGGCTGAGATCGTGGTTCTAGTCATGATGGCAGGAGGACTTACAGCCTCTTTCTCGAAGTCAAATAAACTAACGAGGGTGAGGAGTCACATTGTGGAACAACTGCTAAAACGCATTAACGAACTGGCCAACAAAGCCAAGAGCCAAGAGCTATCACCCGAGGAGCGAGATGAACAATCTCGCCTCAGGCAGGAATACCTCGCACGTTTTCGCCAAAATTTCGCAGCTGTTATGGAAAATACAGTAATCATGCAGCCGGATGGGACAAAAACGCCGGTAAGGCGCCGTCCAGAGACGAAGCACTAGGCAACTCCCAAGTTAATGTATTTGAGAATGATAATCACTTGCATTTAGTTTTATTCTATGTTAGACTGGAATCAAATCAAATCCTAACTAATTTAGTTAGGATACTGAGGAGATGATTCCGTGTTTGAACAAGCGAAATTGACATATGACTTTAGTGCACTAGAGCCTCATATTGATGAACTGACCATGCAAACCCATTATGGCAAACACCATGCAGCCTATACGAATAATCTAAACGGCGCCGTAGAAAAACTGCCAGAGCTTAAGGGCAAGACGATCGAAGAGATCTTGGTCAACCTAGGCGCCATCAACGATTTTGGACTACAGACGGCCGTACGCAATAATGGCGGAGGCTTCTACAACCACAACCTCTTCTTTGCAACCCTCAGCCCTAAAGGCGGAGCCGAACCCAGAGGTGCCTTGGGAACACAGATCAAGGACAATTTTGGTGGTTTCGATGAACTAAGAAGAACCCTGACGACACATGCCACATCTGTATTTGGTTCGGGTTGGGCTTGGCTTTCTACAGACCAAGAAGGCAAACTCATTGTAACGAGCACGCCAAACCAGGATAACCCCCTCATGACCCATGGCGGCAAGCTGACCCCTATCTTCGGTATCGATGTCTGGGAACACGCCTACTACCTCAAGTACAAGAATGTTCGGGCGGATTATGTCAATGCCCTCTTCAATGTGGTTGACTGGGAAAAAGTCGCCGGGCTCTACCAAAGAGCAATTTAATCAGCGAACCTGACTATTGGTGCCGAGCATATCGCGCGGCACCTTTTTCCTGTCCAAAAATAGGAGTAGCCGCCTAATTCCCTTTGCAGAGACCTGAATACCATATGACAGAAAGGGGGGTGTTCCATGGGGAATCCATTTTTCAGGCAGGATGAAGTAGACCTCTCCACGGCCCTCGCGGGAGGGATCCCGATGCTGTCCTCAGTCCTCTCTGGAGGTATTTTGCCTAAGCTAACAGGTCTACTCGAGCAAATGGACCCAGCCTTGCTCGAAATAATAGCCAACCAGCTTTCGCCTAAAAGACCCGGAAGGGGTGATTCAAATGGGCAGACCTAGACCTATCTGTTGCGGAATTGACCCTGTTACAGCCATCTTCATTCTGTTCCTGGTCGTGCTTCTCATCATCGGTTTCAACGCATAACAAAATTGGGAGGTGTTGTATTGAAAGAAAAAGATGGTCAGACCTTTGATTCGTTGCTCAAATTACTTCCCATACTAGCTGCTGGTTACCCCCAATTAACCTCCTTGCTTGGACAGCTCACCGGAGAGAGCCCTGGCACCACCGGTCAAGTTCAAGATCTTGTTCCAAAGATTACCAAGAGAATCGCCGCCATGGATCAGAAGACAAAGGACGATCTTGTTAAGCAACTGTATAGCTTTTTCCCAGAACTGGAAGAGCTGACAACAAAGCAATAGTCCGAAAAATTGGGTGCCCTAGGGATTTTTTGATCCCTAGGGCACTTGTCTTACCAATGGAGTAGATGGCGTTGATAATCAAGGGGATTGAGGTAGACGCGCCGCAGCATTTTCTCATCATGGAGCTGGCTGAAGAGGCTCTTATCTGGCTTCCCATTCACTTCCAGAATCCAAGGCTTACCCTCCTCATCGACGAGAAAGTCGACCCCTAATTCGCCTAAGACAGCAAATGTTCCATCGAGGGTCTCTGCCACCACCTGACTGAGGGACTGTAGGGTAGAAAGCAAATCAGCAGACACTAGCTCAGAAGGGGCCAAGATGGTGTGATAATGGTTTGTCAAGAGATTGGAAGCATCGCCCACACGACTTAACTGTCCTCCGACCTCCCACGTACCTGCACCATTTTTCTGCATCAAGATTCGAATATCGAACTTGTCACTGCCCTGGGTCGCACTCTCCAAATACTCCTGGGCAATGAACCGCGAGGGTGGGGCGATGTCGGTCAAAAGAGGAATAAAAAAGCCAGCATCCCAGAGAGGAACGGGCCATCCCGCTTGAGACATCAAGATGAGCACGTTGGGCGATAAAAGAGTGACCTTGATCACCCCCGCTCCCCCGTGTGAGAGGCGGGGTTTCAAAATGAGCGAACGATGCCTCGTGAGGAGCTCCGCTAGATCATCCTCTCCATACTGGTAGGTTTCGGGCAGGTAGTCACCTACTGCGCTTTTTCTAAGGATCTGAAAAATCTCCCACTTGTCAAAATGGGTCCGGTGGTTAAAGATTTGGTCGCTACCGATTGTCGTACTCAATCGTTCCAGGACGTCCTTGGGCTCTGGATAGCACCGATTGTAGATCGTTTCGGGAAAGGCGAAATACCCCTTCACCCAGCGACCTCGCTTCAGTAGGAGGCCCCAGACTCGCTCTTTTTCCCAATCGATACCCCGCGGGTCAAAGAAGAGCAGATCGGCCCGGCGATCCCCGAGAAGGATGCTGTAAGCAGGGACTTTTTGTAAGGTGTTCATCATCAAAGCTCTACCGATTTTCCGATACATAAAGGTACCCCCAAAAGCAAAATGAGAATTCTGCATTATGTCAGTCCACCTAGACTGTCATATTGTATCAGCAAGAAGGTAGCAGCTTCTTAATTCTCCGCTAAGGGGGTGCACTCCATGAATGACAACCAAGAGACCTTCATTGTTTTTGTAGCCTTGATCTTGATCGTAGTCTTGGCTGTGATCTTGCTTGCCTAGTTTTAGCTGGGATGGGGGTTTCCCCCATCCCCACTTCCACCTACGCTAGTATATGACAGAGAGTGAGAAAAGGGGAACAAATAGCGAAATCATTGGAAAGGAGGTGCAGGACTTGGATGTGACAGGTCGCAGATCGGATCGATCTACCGAGATGCTCGACACCCTCCGCCAAGTTTTAGCACTCATCATCTCAAGTTACCCCGTCTTAATGCCTCTCCTGGAGCAGTTTAGGGAGGAGTTTAGGGATGGAATAGACCAAGTAACGGAAGTCTTGCCAAGGATTGCCCAAGTTTTAGGCGAGGTAGAAGTAAGCCCTGGAACAACAGATAAACTCGCCCATCAGCTTACGGAGGCATTACCCGACCTAGAAAAGTACTTTCAGAAGGCGGAAAACTAAGCCAGAAAAGCTGGGTGATGTGACTAGACCTACATCTATCCAGCTTTTTTCGGCGTCTTTGTTCCGTCCAACAGACGACAGAAGTAGCCTAAGAGTACACCCCAGAGCAGGGAGCCCAAGAGGGCGCTGAATACGGTACCTGTAGTGGTTTCAGCCAAGTTCGGCACTTTGTAAAGTACAGAAACGGCACTCTCCAGGAAGGATACG